>JADFZT010000092.1 GCA_015232395.1 Magnetococcales bacterium
CTCACGAAATCCTTTGGTATCCGTGTTGTTGGGCTTGGCCGCATGATCCAAAGCTACATGAATCGGTGAAACTTCAGATCATAGATACTCCCAAAGGAATTCGACGTCAAACACGCATTCATTGCCGACGACGCAGTTGTCCAGCCATTACTTGTGAACTGTTGTGCTCCCGGTTTCCCATAAGGTATCTTGAGGCTTCCATAAACTTGAAGCATGACCGCATCGTCGATTTGAGGTGCCCGATGGCAGCTAGTCAACTCTTCCTACAGCGTTTGGCGTCTCTTCCCCGTGGACAGATCGTGCTCTGCAACTTGGTATCTGCTGTTCAGGACGGACTGATTCCCTCTGGCATGGCCCGTAGTTTATTGGCTTGGTGGGAAGCCTTGCACCGCTGGATGAACCGGCCTGGCGGTACCGGTATGACCGGCAATGAGGAAGAAGATCTGTTGAATTGCCTCTTGATCCTGCTGACGCAAAAACAAGCACCAGGTTTTCAGCCTGCCCGAACTAAACCCGACTTTCGCCTTCGCTGCCAACATGTTGCATCTAGCGGATCCGCTTATCCATCAGTTTTTTTTACCGTTAAGAAAGTAGACCCATTTGTAAGGTTTTTGCTTCATGATGACGATAAGGAGCGTCTTGCAGGAGAGAATCATATCAGCGTGGATGCCATACATCGTAGATTGATGGTAAGTGGCGTCCAGACAATCCGACTCAGTGATGACGGTTTTCTGGCCAATCCGGAAGGTTTGCTCTGGGTTTCTCCTGATCCCCCCCCAACGGGGGCAGGAGCGGCGGACCGGGCACGAGATGTGCTAGGGTTGATAGATAACGGGTCGGGAGATGCCTTACTGGCCGTCCATCTGCCCAGCAGGGCTGTGATCAATGGTCGTGGGAAAAGACCCACGGTAGGGGACGGCGGCAATGACCGGTTCAGGATCAGAGCCGACCATTCCAGCCACCGAACCCAAGCCCACTGGGGTTTTACTGTTGACCTGGAGGCGCTGGCTAGGGGAAATGGAGCGCTAGACGGTTACCGAGAGTGGGTGTGTGAGTCGCTTCCGACCTCTGATGTGGGGGGGCGCGTAAAAATTGAACCCCTCGGAGTCGTTGCCAACACCAGGGGGCAGGCAATTGAGGATAATCATCCGGCCTTTGCCGGTCGGGTGTGTGGAGGAGTTTCGAACAACCAAGCTGTCATTCTCCAACATGTGAGCAACTTCTAATGGAAGATTGGGAAGAACCAGATTTGGGGGAAAGCCTCGACGGTACCGAAGGAGCGACGCAACAAACCGTTGAGCTTTTCCATGGGATGGAATTGGCCGACATTGAGGCTTGGTTGCGGATTGGCCTGGAGCAATTCCTTTTCGAAGGGGTGGGGGCCTGGAGCTTTCCCGGTGCCGAAGCGGAGTTTGCCCGGTGGGAAACGCCTGCGGAGGCATTACAGGTTTTCTATAAGCGACTGCAAGCCGAAAGAAAAGCCAAGTTCCGGCTGGCTGTGGCCAACGTGATGGCCTCCCTGGACTCCTTTCCGGAGAATATTCCGATCTTTGAACACCTCCTGGAAATAGCTGTGGCCGTAGGTGCATATGAGATTCTCCGGGTACTCCCGGGCAAAATAGGAAACGGGTTCTTTGGACAGGACCTGGACGATACCGGCAAGCGCAAGCTGTTTGCTGCTGCCCTTCTGGTGACAGCCCGCCTGTCCACACCACGAGTTGAGGCTAAGGCTTGCTTGGAAGCCTTGATCGATTCTCGCCCCTTCCGAGAAACCGGCTTTGCCTATGCTGGAATTGCCCTCATTTCCCTGTGCCGGGCCGACCCGGATGGCTGGATGCTACACCTGAACCGCTTGCGTGGGCCTCTGCATCTCATGTTTCGGAAGTATCGGACCAACGAGGCGGCGAAACGCCGGCTGGGACGGGATGTTTTGGATGCGGTAGGCCTGCAAAGAATTGCAGACAGCTTGCTGGATCTCGTTTGTTTTGAACCGGGATTCCCCGTTGAGGACACGGACGACTGGTTGTTGCATGCGCTTGTAGTTGGAGATGATCCGCCTCTGATTCTTGTGGAGGATAACGATGAGGCGTTGAGAATCCGTCGCCCGAACCAGGAGAGCGGGGGATTTTTCTCGTTCATTCTTCTGGAAAACATTTCATACAGAGGGGTTCATACACTGAGCATGTTGCGGATGCGTTCCTTGATCCACTGTGAGGAGGTATGTGATTCAACCGTCCAGGCACAGTTCACAACGATGATCTGCAACGCAGAAGTCGTGTTATCTTCTGGCAGGGAGACCTCTGACGGAACAACGGTGCCCGGCACTCGAGAGAAGTCCGGGGTTGGTGGCTCGACGATGAGAGGAATCGCCCAGGCTTTCGGGCTTCCTGGAGCAATGGAGTCATGCCATGTCAAATGACAATATCATCCGCTTGGCCTCCCTGTTTCGTGCAGCATCCCAGCAGAGGAAAGCGTTGGTGCCGCGCGCTATGGACCGCCACTTCATCAACCAGGGCGGCCATTTGATGTATGCAGTAGATACGGACATTGTCGTGCTGTACACCGATACGTTGAACAATGCCCTACCGTCAGGTAATCGAAAGGAAGGTTATTCTCAGATCTTTCCTGGGGAAGACGAAGAAGTGTCGGTGGCATTGGGCTGGGCATTGGCGCGCTTTATCTTTTTCCATCACCTCAACGGCGACGGCTGCCCCCTCATAGTTTTGCCGCCTTATGACCAGGAGGTCGCCCGAGTATTCGCCAGGGTAGCCAAGAATGCAAAAAATGAACAGGAGACGGCTGATCAGGAACTCTTCAGCGTTCGGAGTCTCGTTGAGGAACTGAAACAAGAACCTAACCAGGAGAAGCGCCTTGAACGCCTTGCGGCATCCGCTCCCACCCTATTTGTGTTTCTTCAGGGGCAGACAGGGGCCTCAGCCGAGCTACGCCGTTTTGGGGAGATATTAAACCACTCCTGTATTGCACCTCTGGCGCTTGTGCAGGAGCATGAGGGGTGGTTGCAGGGTGACCCCATCATTCGAGAGGCATTGAGCATTGATCAGAACGAAATGAAATGCTTCCTGCGTCTCCGTGAGTTTCGGGAAGCTTGGTTTGATCGGCTGAAAAAGACCAAATCGCCGAATACGAGCAATCTGAAGTTAATTGACGACGCCACGGCACTGGCACACCTGGAATGGATCAATGGCCGGTTCCGCGCCAAGTCACACCGCTTGGTGATGATCAGTGGCGACGTCTCCATGCATGAAGCCGCGCAATCCTACTTCCCTCCAGGAATAAAGCACTCCTTTGCCGACCTTTTTCTGCGCCATCCACGGGCCTATTTGGCGGAACCTGAGGTGTTGTTGCCGGATATAGCAGAAAGTGGCGACAACCACTCGACAGACTTGGCATTCAGTAAGTGGTTGGACCTCTTTCTGGCCGAGCCGTGCGCTTTGGCCGAGGGGTGCCAGGACAACATGCCCCATTTGCATGATCTGACGAATAAAGATTTGGGGGAAATTGCGGCTCAGGTATTAAAGACTCATCCTCAAATCGTGGTGGAATTCGAAAGCGCATGGCAGGGCTATACCCGGTATGCATTGACCACACACTTGAGTGATGTCCCCAAGGATGGCGTTCCAGAGCCACTTCAAGACTTGCTTCAGGACGTGGAAAGTCTATTGAATGCCCTTGAGAGAGAACTACGTCAAAAGAGTTGGGATACATGGTCTGTCTTCGTCGGCGTGGCCACTTTGGCAGGGATTGAGCTATTTTTTGCCAAGCCTAAGGACTCTAATCAACCGCCGCCGCGCAATGTGCCGCTTTTGACGTTCCGAAGCTATCCTGAAGCGCGGAATCTCCTATGGTCCTTGCTGAAAGAGCGGGAGAGCGGACGTCTATCTTCTCAGGACTATCACGATCTTCTCGAAAAAGTGAAACAGGAGGATCCAACAAGCTACGCCTTCTTCATCGTTTTCGGAGTACTTTTTGCGACCGGAGGCAATTGGCACTTGGCAGCAGTACTCGGGGAACAGGCTTGGCAAATCGCCAATAGAGGAGAAAATCACAGAAACACAGGCCGTGAATCGGCCTATCTTACGACCGTAGCGTTACGCCATTCGATCCAGAATTTGAGTACGGATCTGCCCCGGATTGAAATGTGGCTGACTCGTGCGATCAACTGCTTGAGCGAAGAACGGAAAGCCATTCCCGATAAACTGGCTGGGGAAGCCCGGTTTGTTTGTGAAGGCCAAGCCATCCATCTGACAGTACATCTGTTCAATTTGTTCAAGGGGGACAGTCTGGAAGGTATATCGGTCCCTGATTTGGCCACCCTGCAATCGCAAATCACGGCGACAATCGACAGTTTATGCCTCAGCGATGAGACTGACGAGATTGAATATGGGTTGAACCTGAATGTCGAACGCAACCTTCTCACCAACCTGTTCATGACCATCTTTCTTCGGGTTGGCCATAACGGTGAATCCCTGACACCCAGTGACTACAACCATTACTTTGAACGATTTCAAGCTAATATCACTATCGGCAACGACTCATCCAGCAAACATGCTATCAGGCTCTCCTATCTCGTAAAAGTGATTTTTGATACCGCCGACATCTGGATGCACGCAGACAGGCCGGACAGCAAAAGAAAACTCAGGAATCTGAAGAATAGCGCACTGACCGAGTACTATATACCGAACAACAAGGTGCTTCCTTATGATGTTGAGCGATTCCGCTTTTTGCTCCATTTTGCGGATCAATGCAGATGATAGATACCCTTGGTGGCACTCTGTCCATGAGGATTTTGATCTGGGCCTTCAGAAGCCGGATCTCGGTGTTATGCCTGTGCGTGAAGTAGTGGGCCAGGAAGGTGAACAGGAAAGGAAATATGCGATCCATGGCGAAAACCTACCGTGCTTGATAAAATCTGAAACCATCGGATTTTTAAAATCTGAAACCATCGGATTTTTATGAATAATCCATGATTCCTACAATTTGGTACGGGCCTCAAAACCGCTGGAGCCGAGCACACTATAAGTTCGATCGCAACAGTTTGTTTTTGAAGTATAAGCTGTCTAGACTGTTCGCGATGTACCGTCAAAAGTACCGTCAAATTTCTTCGCTGTGGGTGTCCACATAGCCATGAGGTGGGCGGTCGCTGTGGTAAGAGAATCCCCAACCAGCAAGTTGACGGCCAGGAAGACGGTTACAGGGAAGTCTGTGGTGTGTTCCTACTCTGGACATCCATCTCGTTGTTTGCCCAGAGACCTCCCTCTGTGGCAACTTTATGATCTCAGGAGTATGCCCAGGATCCAAGTTATGGTGTCGTCAATTTAAGGGAAGATGGTACCTATGGCGTTATCACCAAACGCACTCCAAGATGTATGTCCCTGGTGTCAGGCAAGTAGAAAGGACGATAAGCACAACGTAGGCCCTCAGCACTATTGAGCAAGGAGCCACCGCGTAGCACCCGACTGGAACCACTCCCCTCGTAAACGGGATCTTCGGACGAATGGTTTGAATAGCTGGAGTGAACATCCTGAACCCATTCATTGACATTACCATGCATATCCAAAAGACCCCAGTCATTGGGTGATTTTACCCCTCCTGGATGGGTTCCAATCGACCTTTCGTTATAACTATAGCCTCCTGAATAATTCACATCAGAATTATCAAGATACCAGCCAAAATTCTCCAATTGATCTTCGTCATCACCAAAGGACCAAGCGGTCGTAGTCCCTGCCCGGCATGCATATTCCCATTCTGCCTCAGTGGGAAGCCGGTAGGTCCCATCGTCCAGGGCGTTTAAGGTAGTGATGAACTCCTGGACGTCATTCCAAGAAATGCTGTCAACAGGGCAATCGTTTCCACAACTGCTAAACGTTGAAGGATTACTACCCATCACGTTTTCCCATTGGCCTTGGGTTACCTCAGTCTTTTGCAGATAAAACCCTTGAGTGATGGTCACCGTGTGGAGGGGGTCTTCGTTGAAGCCACAAGAGTACCCTGTCTCACTGTCTTCACCATCACATCCCATCTCAAAGGTTCCAGCGGGAATACGTACAAAATCCATAGACAGAGAATTGGATATGGCCACTATCGGATTTGTCCCCTGCTGGTATTCTTCAAGATTAGTATAGCCATCCCCATCACTATCAATATCAGCATCACTGCTATCTAGTGGTGACAGGCTATATGTTTCCTCAAATTCATCCGACATACCATCGCCATCATCATCGGTGTCAGCATTATTTCCTATTCCATCAAGGTCAGTATCCATTATCTCATGGGGGTCGTCGGGGAGCTGATCCTGATCGTCATCCACACCATCGTTGTCATCATCTGTATCAGTGTTATTCCCAACTCCATCCTGATCTGTATCTATAGTCTCACTGGAATCGTAAGGGAACGCGTCGTGGTCGTCATCAACACCGTCACCATCAGAATCAGAGTCCGATATTGGGATCCATACTAAGCGAAATCCTAAAATACTCCGGCTATGAGAGGCCATATTGTAACGGCGAGTGGCACAGCGTAGATAGTCTGCATTATTGGTAAAGCTGCCACCGCGTTCCACCATTCCCTGGCTTTGTTCATATTCATATGTGGGCTGAAACTCGTCATAAACCGGATCCACAGCGGCGTGAGTAGAGTAAGCGTAGGGGCTATAGTAATCCTGAACCCACTCGTAGACATTGCCATGCATGTCATAGAGCCCCCATGGATTGGGGTAAAGCTCACCGACTGGATGCGGTTGTCCATCATAATCAGCTGATTCAGCGTACCAACCATAATTCTCCAGCTGTTCCTCATCATCCCCAAATGACCAGGCGGTTGAAGTGCCAGCCCGGCAGGCGTACTCCCATTCCGCCTCAGTTGGCAGCCGATATGTACCCTCATCCATTTCATTTAAGGCCACGATGTAATCCTGAACATCATTCCACGAAATGTTCTCTGCCGGACATTCAGGCCCACAATATGGAAAATAAAAGGGGGCGGTTCCCATCACATTCCGCCATTGTCTTTGTGTCACCTCAGTCGTTTGGAGATAAAAATCTTTGGAAATAGTCACAGTGTGGAGCGGGTCTTCGCTGTTACTGCATATATGCCCAGATTGACTGTCATCCCCCTCACATCCCATCTCAAATGTTCCAGCGGAAATAGGCACAAACTCCATGCTAAGAGAGTTTGAAATAGAGCTATCAGAGGGATTTGTTCCTTCGCCTACTCTCGGGTCAGTACCTTGCTGATATTCCTCCAAGTTGGATAATCCATCGTTGTCAATGTCATCCGAAGCATCACTTGGATCTAGAGGGTCAAAAGCATATTGGTCCTCAAACTCATCTGGCATTCCATCATCGTCGTCATCTGTATCAGCATTATTCCCGACTCCATCTTGGTCGGTGTCAATGGTTTCGGTGGGATCGTCAGGAAATATATCCTGTTCGTCTTTTATGCCATCTCCATCAGAATCTATATTTTCCAGTGTTCGTACCAAGCGAAATCCCAGGATACTGCTTTCACTGTAACTATAAGAATAACGATCATAGCAGGATGACCTTTCAGAGCCTTGCGAAAATGCCCCACCACGCCACACTCGGTTGGAGCCGCTTCCTTCAAAAACAGGATCTTCAGATGCATGATAGGAATAGGCATTACTGGAATAGATATCTTGAACCCATTCATACACATTGCCATGCATGTCATATAAACCCCAAGAATTCGGCAACAATTCTCCGACTGGATGCGGTTGTCCATCATAATCAGCTGACCCAGCGTACCAACCATAATTCTCCAGTTGCTCTTCATCATCCCCAAACGACCAAGAGGTGGTAGTTCCTGCGCGGCATGCGTATTCCCATTCTGCCTCAGTAGGGAGCCGGAAAGTTCCCTCATCCATGTTGTTCACAGCGATAATAAAATTCTGAACATCGTCCCAAGAAACATTCTCTACAGGACAATCAATCCCACAGGTGGAATGATAGGAAGGATTGCTACCCATCACAGATTCCCATTGCCTTTGAGATATCTCAAGAGTTTGAAGATAAAAACTCTCCGTGATGGTAACCGTGTGGAGAGGAGATTCGTCCGTACTACAAGGTTCATCTGATTCAGTATATTCATATTCGCACCCCATCTCGAATGTTCCAGCGGGGATAAGCACAAATTCCATGCCAAGATAACCAGGATCATCTATATCTGTTGGGTCTGTACCCTCCTGGAATTCCTCAAGGTTGGTAAATGAATCACCATCAAAATCATCTGATGCATCGTCTGAGTTGAGAGAGTCCATGCCATATTCATTTTCAAATTCATCCGACATACCGTCTCCATCATCATCCGTATCAGAATTATCCCCCTCCCCATCATAATCGGTGTCGATAGTTTCGGTTGAGTCATATGGGAAAGCATCTTGATCATCTCCAACACCATCTCTATCAATGTCTGAAAATGCGTCAAGCTCCCTCACCAATCGTACTCCTAATGTTCCACCTCCATTTCCAAGCGTTGCGCGACTGGCACAACGGAGTTGCCCACCACTGGATTCCCATGACCCACCGCGCAACACATGGTAGGATCCACTTCCTTCATAGGTAGGATCTTCATCTGCATGTGTGGAATAGGCAGTGCTGGAATAAACGTCTTGAACCCATTCATACACATTGCCATGCATGTCATATAAACCCCAAGAATTCGGCAACAATTCTCCGACAGGATGAGGTTGCCAGTCGTACAGGCGCGACCCATAATACCAGCCATATTCTTCTAATTGATCATCATCATCCCCAAATGACCAAGCGGTAGTGGTCCCTGCCCGACATGCATATTCCCACTCCGCCTCTGTTGGTAATCGATACGTTCCCTCTCCCAACTCGTTCAAGGCAGTGATAAAGCTTTGAACGTCATACCAAGAAACCTGATCAACAGGACAATCATTTCCACAGTTGGGGAAATATGAAAGATTTTCCCCCATCACGGATTCCCACTGTTCCTGCGTTACCTCAGTAGATTGCATGAAAAAATTATTTGTAATGGTTACCGTATGAACAGGGTCTTCATTGGTTGAACATGAATATCCAGATTCGCCTTCCTCTCCCTCACAACCCATCTCGAAGATGCCAGCAGAAATAAGTGTAAAATTCATCCCCAGGGAGTTGCTTTCGTATTCGGTAACCGAAAATGAACTGGATGCCCCCAACTCAAACGTCTGAACAAGGAAAACGGCCATCTCAGCACGGTTGATGGTCAAACTCGGACAAAAATATCCCTCTCCTTCGCATTCACGGCCTGGCTCAATGGTACCATCTGTGTACCCTTCGGATGCCAGCAGCTCAATGTTATTGGCTGCCCAATAATCGACTGAAATGTCTCCGAACACCGTGCCAGTCGCATTTGGTGGCTGATACTCATCCCAATTCCCATATTTGGATCGCACGAGAAAAACCGCCATCTCAGCCCGCGTGATTTCACGGCTGGGACAAAAGTTTGTGGAATCACAGCCGCTCGTTATGCCAAGTTCCGCAAATTTCTCAATATAGTTTCCAGCCCAATAGCTTGAGGAAACATCATCGAAAACGGTTCCGGTACCGGTCGTGGGGATATAATCGGATCCATAGATGGCCCGTAGCAGAAAAATGGCCATTTCAGAGCGTTGCAGGGTGTTATCCGGGCAAAAGTTCTCTGAATCGCAGCCCAGGGTGATACCAGCTTCAGCCAGGATTTCAATTTCTTCGTAGGCCCAATGGTCGCTGGGAACGTCCGTAAAGGCCAACGCATGGTTAAAATGCACGATTAGGAGGATTAACACACAGAAGGTGGCGGTGATTTTTTTCATGATTGGCTCTCAGGTAGAGAAAAATTGGTTGGAAAATAATAGTATTGGATTTTTCCACCATTGAGCCTATGCGGCAAGATAAAATATTTTATGTGCCGAAAGTTTTCTGATTGTCCGTGTGGAGAACTTGTTGCGAGGGGTGAAAGGGTGGGCGTGAGTAAACAGTGATGGGCTGGAACTCAGGCACCACAAGCCTCTCTCAGTTCCTTCAGCTTCAGGAGCATAGCCAAGGTCTTTTCAAACTTCCGGTCCAGGTGGATTTCGTGTCGGGCCAGCTTGTCCAAGCGGTGAGGGTCGAAGGCTTCACCGAGTGCTTGCATGCGGATCTGAGGCCGATTGTCCAACTCCTGGTAACGCGCCGTGAACCAATCCGTCACCTCGGTTTTCAACCAGGCTAACAGACTGGTAGCGTTGGCTGTGAATCGTTCTCTGTCGTCGTTTTCCAAAGTTTCCCCCCACCACTCCCTTATATCTTCCCGTAGTGCCCCCAACGCCCGTTCATACGCCCCAGCTCGATTCGCCTTCAGGGTTCGCATTGCTTTTTCAACAGTGGCCTTGTTGGCGTCCAGATCCGCCCGCCTTCTGTCCGTCTCCTCCGGTGTGGCACGTACTGCTTCTTCAGGCCATTCCATGTCGGGCCAGCCGGTCACATGGGAAAGGGCATTTCGGGCCAGTCGATCCCCAGGATAACCACTGGCAGCGGCACTGAGCCCACGTTGGCTGGCCGCCCGTTCCGCAAGGACCAATCGCCGTTTGCGCCAGACAATTCCGGTCAATTCTTCCACCAGATGGGATTCCGTCGCCCCCTGGGGCTTGTGATCAGCATTCATAGCGTCCAATAGTTCCCGGTAGCCTTCCGGGTCTTCCCAGGGCAACACCATATCTGAGGGTGTCATAGGGGTGATCACAGGTTCAATCCTCTTAAGCTCAACAATATTTCCTGTCATTTCTAGAATATCCCTTCAAAAGGCCCAACCCGCTTCATCATTCGGTCCATGGCTGCTTCCATGATCCGGTCGCCCTGCTTCTCCAGGTCGCTCAATTCATTTATCAGCCGTTCATAACGTTCCCACCGCATGTATGGGGGTTTGAACAGATAATCCCCCAGGGACATCCGTAGCTTGTCCATTTTGGACGATATCCGGTTAATGCCACGCTCCCGCTGGGATCGATAGGAGAGTCGGAAACAGTGGCGGCAACCGAATGATCCCTGTGGGATATAAAGCTTCTCAACGCGTCGGCCACAACCGATGACAGGGCAAATAAAATAGCGTTCCTGGCCACCAAGGTGACGTGGAAACCCAACGATACGGATGGATTGCTTAACGTCCGTGAATTTGCCGTGGGCCGATTGGATACGGTACGCCAACATCAACAGATCCTCGGCCTTCCTGTAGAAAAGAACGGCACATTTCTGCCCCCATGTGATCGTCCCCTTCATGCCAATTGCCATTCCGTCTTGACGGCCAAAATCTTTCACATGCAGATGGATTGTATCTTCAACCGTTCCGTACCCCTGATTATTGTGCCCACCGCTACCGAAGCCGCCCATATTTTGCCGAACCCTATTGGAAAGATGGTTACTCTGTGTGCAGACACATTGAGGGAAATTTAAATTTAACGATCGCCACGCAAGTGGGAAAAGTGGACGTTTACACGGGTATACCCCCTTACGGAAATAAAAACGGAGAATTATTTTTTTTCCATATGACCATGCCAAGGTAAACACCCACTTTTCCCACTTGTGCCAGGAATTTGCTTTTGTACCGGCTTACTGCATGTACCTACATGCTATCCATGTGTAAAAAACGGCCCGTACGTTCGGGCATTTGCGGGCTTAATGGACTCCCGTTAAATTAACGGATCGTTGGTTAAATTAACGGGAGCCATATCGTAAACCGTTCATTCACCATTGTGTGAATTTAAAACCTCACCCAGCAATACGAAGCGCTGCCCCATTATCTACCGACTGTTAAAATATGCGTTGGGGGGTTCGCAGAGAGAGAGACACCAAAAACCACATCGTATCCGTTGAGTTTGGAAAGGTTTATCCCAAGGTCAATACATTGCTCCAGCTCACGACCGAACCCTGGCCTGGAAATGGGCTTGTACCCTGAGCTCAAGCACCATATTTTATATCTTTCATACAGATCGGAACGGCGAGTCTTTGTGGTTCCGCCCAGCCTTACCACATTATGGTCATGGAGAAAATCACGGATCGATGATGTCTTGTTTTTCCACTCTTCAATCATGTGGTAATGGGTAGCAGATAGTTTGATTCTTCCGCCCCGTTGGACGACCCTTTGCGCCCCTAACATCGCCCAGTACAGAATCTGTGGAAGTTCCTTGGATATTATCTTTTGGTCGAAGTCGGCCACACGATTGGCTTCAGGGACTACATTTTTGAATTCGATGCAAACCCACCGTCGCCAAAAAGCATCGGATCGTTCCTTGGAGAATATATAGTGGTTTCCATTGAACCAGTGAGCCGCCGTGTTTTTAAACGTAAATGGCCGCAGCGTTGGGTTCCGCCCCTCCAGTTCATCGCCACCGATCACCTTTTTGAAGGCGTTCGCCGGTAAGGGTCTGTCATCTTGGAGTTCTCCAACGATATTCAATCGCTTATGTGCAAGTGCAGCGACGTAATATTCTTGGTCCCATTTGAACGGATCGGTTGCCCCTCTGAATTTGTTGGGCACCAAGGCCTCTAAGATACGCAGAAAGGTTGATTTGCCAGATGCCCCAGGCCCCTTCAGGAAAACGGCCCGTTGCAGGCCAGGCATCAATCCAAAGAGTGTCGCTCCGGTCACCTCCTGGAGCATTTGGATTTGATCTTCACTCCCGGAAAACGATTGGGTCAGAAACTCATCCATTATCGGCATTTGAGCATTTAACGGCTCTACGGAAAGCGCAAATTGTTGTCTGTGATTTGCATGTAATGATTCGACATGGAATGAACCATTTTCATCAAGCCGGTGGAAAAACTGTGAACATGCCACTCCAATAGGGGCTTGATTGAAATAGTCAGGATTATCCGTCAAGGCATACACGTGATTAGCGATCAAGCCATACTCTGATCCCCTAGAGCATCTTTGTTCACCGTTGAATAGCTGTGCCACCTCCACGACCATATTGTTTCGCTTTTCCCAAACGCCACTCTTGGAAACTGTCCAGGTTGACCCACCAGATGAAACCGGCTTGGAACCAGAATACAGGGTGAGTTCATCGGTCATTTTTTCCGCCATATCATGATGTGTGAGGGATTCCTCCGCATTATTTTCCTTGGTCATTTTGATCACCTTGTTCAACTCACCCTGTGTAATTCCTGATTTTTTCTTTATGAGCTTTTGAATTCTCACCAAATCGATGGGATCCATGCCGGACTTTTCGTTTTCCTGGTAGATCGACATAAACTGGCGTTCGTCGCTCTCCGGTATTTTTTCTATCTGTGCTTTGGCTTCTTCAAATGACACCGTTGCTTTCTGTTTCAGTCCGCCCTGATATACCTTCTTACACCCCTGTATAGCGAACCTGAATCCGTGACTCCAGTGATGGAGAATCGTCGGCAACCATATGAAAATATGTTGAAAAATGGCATAATGTGAACTGCTTTGAAGCTCACCCGGGAGGTGAAATGAAACGGTTCATTCTTGAGCGTTCGGAACAGGAAATCTACACATCCCACAGTGGCTTGGCGCTGTTCGGGGCTACGCTTGAACGATTCGTGGATTTGGATGGTGAGCTGAAGCGAGCGCAGTCATTGCGGCACGGGATATCCCATGGGGATGTAGCCCGAAGCTACCTTGGTTTATTGTGCCAGGGGAAAAGCGATTTTGAGGCCATTGCTCAGTTTCGGAAGGATGATTTTTTCCGGGAGTCTCTTGGAATTCGGCGAGTTCCCTCCATTTCCCGGATGCGGCAACGACTGGATGACGGGGCTGCAGCTTGGTTGCCGGTCATCACCCGCTGTACGGTTGATTTCATGGTGAATGCCGAAGTTCCGGTGACGCCGCTGGCGACGGGACATGTGGCCATCGACATGGATGTTTTCCCCATGGACAACTCTGGCACGAAGAAGGCTGGGGTGACGCGTACGTACAAGGGATACGATGGATATGCGCCCATTGTGGCTTACATGGGGGAAGAAGGCTGGTGCGTCGGGACAGAATTTCGTGAGGGAAAACAACACAGCCAGAAGGGGTTCATTCCTTTCCTCGGGAGTGTGCTGGCCCAGGCGCGGCGGTTGAGCAAGGGGCCGCTGCTGGTACGGCTCGACAGCGCCCATGATGCCCTGGAGACACGGGTCAAATTGGTTGAAGATGGGGCTGATTACATCCTCAAATGGAATTCTCGCACCGCCGACATGACGCCCTGGCTCGCCATAGCCGAAGAGGAGGAGTGCTGGGAGGAGACCCGACCCGGCAAGTTCGTTTCTCTGTTCAGCGTTTACGAGGAGCAGGAGTACGAAGGGAAGCGTTACCGTTTTCGGCGGGTCGTAGGTGAGAAAAACCAGAATGGTTTTGATATAGGTGAGCTTTTCGACCTGGGAGCCCA
>JADFZT010000093.1 GCA_015232395.1 Magnetococcales bacterium
TCAGCTCCCTGGATCCCCGCCTTCGCGGGGATGACGAGTCAGGGAAGAGTGTCCAATTTTGAGATAGAACTGCTATACCTTTATTTTTCAACTCCCCCAGAAGGCGTTGTCGTTCAAGATTCCTTCCCAACCGCAACAGAAGGCCATTCAAACAGGGTGATGCCTTCGTGCATCAGCTCCCCATAGCGCCCAATGATCCGCTCCCCCTTGCCTGTGATGCCGGAGAGCGTTTTGGCGGTCGATATTTTTACGACGCCCTCCTCCAAAAATTTGAGTTGCAGGGGGTAGAAAATATGGTGGGAGAGGGTGGTGGGGTGGACTGAACATGGATGCTTCTGTTCCCCATGAACCACTGTGACGATCCGGGGCTTGGCATCGAAGACCAGGGGATAAATGTGGGGATCGATCTCTTCCGCTACACAGAGAATGGTAAAGCTTTCCAATCCTGCCCCCAGCCCCACCACGGTGCCGCCTATTTCAGCCAGCCGGTAGAAGGGTGAATTTTTTCCAAAGGTGCCTCCCTTGTGGTGATCATCCAGAAGCCTGCCCGCGCGCTTGCCCCACCCGGCTACCGGATGGCTGGGGTGGAGGCTGCGTTGTACGCCTGGCAGGCGGCGGAAGACTTCGGTGAGGAGTCCGACTTTGGAGGGGGCTTTGCGCAGATCGACTGTGGGGGTGCGATCCAGAAAATCGATCTGCCGTCCCCGAAAGGGAAAAGTCGGCATGAGCAGCGTTCCTTCCTCTCCCAGGAGCTTTTGCATCAGCTGGATCAACTTGACCGGGGGGAGGGTGGGGGCGGCTTTTTTGATCTCCTCCATGGCGCTGTGCAGAAGAATCGTTGCTCCCGGGGTGAAGCCCAGCTGGATTAAAAAGGATTCCAGCTCTGTTTCTGTGAGGTGGGGATCCTGAAAGCCTTGCCTCACCCCCTGAAGCCAATCCACCGGGGTTTTGAGCAGGGGGCGGAGGGGTTCGGGGATGCGCTTGCGGATTTGGTAGTAGAGACGGGACATGGGCTATCGATCCTCATGGTCCTGGACAACACGCACCCGGTCGAGCTTGCCGTTGGGGGTTAGGGGAAAGCGCTTGAGAATCACCACTTGGTCAGGCACCAGATAAAAGGGGGCTGCTTTTCGGCAGAGGGCTTGGATCTCCTTTTCGGTGAGATCCGGATTGCTCAGGGTGACGAAGAGGCGCAGATGGTTTTCGTCGTTTTGTTCAAACCCTGCTGCCACACACTCCCGAATGCCGGGCAGGTTTGACGCCATCTCCTCCACCTCCCCCGGGCTGATCCGATACCCCTTGGATTTGATCATGGCATCCCGGCGGCCCTGGTAATAGAGAAACCCCGCTTCATCCCGCCACACCAGATCCCCGGTAAAGACCACCGGTACTTGCCGGGGTGGTTGACCTGTTTTTTTGTCCCCGGATGCGTGGGGCAGAGGGATGGTGCGAAACACCTTGGCAGAGGCTTGGGGGCGCTGCCAATAGCCTTGGCTGATGAGCGCCCCGGCATGGACCAGCTCCCCCACCTCTCCAGGGGGGCAGATCTTCCCGGAAGGATCCAGCACATGGAGTTCCACCTCTGGCAGTGCCTGGCCGATGGAGTCGGGGCGGTGGGCTAACTCTTGAGGCGCGAGAAAGCTGGAACGAAACGCTTCGGTCAAGCCATACATGAGGAAGATTTGGGCCTGGGGAAAGAGCTGTTGCAGCTTGGGAATGGTGGTGCGAGGCATTTTGCCCCCGGAGTTGGTGATGACCCGGAGGTGATCCAGGGGGGGGAGACGATCCTTGGCGATGAGCTTGGGATCCATCAGCTTGGCCCAGATGGGGGGGATGCCTGCCAGCACGGTGATTTTTTCCTGATGGATGGCCTGGATCAGGTTGTTGGGCAGAAAAAAACGGTGAAAATGGTAGCGTGCCCCTACGTGGAGGGCGTTGAAGAGCTGGTTGAGGCCATAATCAAAGCTTAAGGGCAGCACACCCAGGATGCGATCATCGGCAGTGAGGCCGGTATAGCCGCTGACGATCCGAGCGCCATCCAGGCTGTTGCGGTGGCTCACCATGATGCCCTTGGGGAGCCCCGTGGAGCCGGAGGTGTAGATGATGTGGGAGGTGTCTGTTGGCTCTCTGGCCGGTGGCTGGGGAAGGGGAGCGTTATGGGCTGTATCCTCATTGAAAAAGAGCACCTGCTCGACTTGGGGAGAGGCTTTGCCGGGAGGGAGGATGAGGGCGTTTTTTACCTCTGTCGCGGCCAGGGTTTCCCGAAGAGTTGGCCCCTTGGTGCCGTCGGTGATGAGGATTTGGATGGTGCAGTCGTTCAGGATGTGTTGGATCTGGTTTGGCCGCAGGATGGGATTGATGAGGACGAACACCCCCCCTGCCAGGGAGGTGGCCAACAGCGCCAGGGCCTGCTCCATGCCGTGATCGAGAAAAATCCCCACCCGTGTGCCGGGTTCAACCCCCAGCTGGATCAAGCTCTCCGCGATTTGGCTGACGGTTTTGTGGGTTTCCTGAAAGGTGCGCGTGCGTTTGCCATCTTGGAGAAAAATCCCTTCGGGGGCTTCCTTGAGGCGTGCTTCCAGGAGGTGTGATATGAGGGTGGGGGACACTGTTTTTTTCCCGGTAGTGCTTTTTGCTATTAGGTTTTAATCGTTCGAAGGGGATTTTTTCCGATCCACAATATCCCGATAGAGGGTGACATATTTGGTCATCATGTGGTGAGCGGAAAATTGCTGGACCACTTTTTGTCGCAATGCCTGGCCCATCTCTCTGGCATGATCGGGCTCTTCGATGATCTGCCGGACACAGGCTGCGAGGGCATCTGGATCCTCCACCTGAGCCAGGAGTCCGTTGGAGCCGTGTTGGATCAACTCCGTGAAGGGGGGAATCGCGCTTGCCACCAGAGGCAGAGAGGCGACACCCGCTTCCAAAAAGATATAGGGCATTCCTTCCCTGCGGGAGGGGGCGATCTGCCCCAGGCTTTTTTGCGCCAGATAAAAGATCTCCTCCCGCTTGAGGGTGCCGGTAAAATGGACCCGCTCTCCACACCCTCCCTGGTTCAAGATGCCCTGCACCCGCTGGGTCAGCTCCGGATAAAAATGGTGACCCCCAACCACCATCAAGTGCACATCCGGATGGCTCTTTCGAAGCTTGACCCAGGCCTTGGCGGCAATGTCCGGTCCCTTCACCGGCTCGATGTCACACACCAGGATGAAAAATTTTTCCGGTAGCGCCAAATCCAGCGGTTGGGGGGTGGGGTGGATGGCGATGCCGTTGGGGATGGTGTCCACCTGGTTCAAAAAGGGAAAGTGCTCTCTCGCCGCCTGGGCGGTCGCCGGGGAGACCCCCACCACCCGGGCGGCTCCCTTCAGGATCCACTTGAGCAGGCGGGCTTGGAGGGGATTTTTGCCGCCAAAGCGCAAGACGTCGGTGCCGTGAAGGGTGACGAGATAGGGGGGGCCGCCCAGGAGATGGAGCAGGCGAAAATAGAGCTGGTAGCTCTGGATGGTTTGCAGGTGAATGACCTGGATTTTTTCCCGGGCGATGACCCGGTGGAGCCCTTTGAGGATATCGGGAAACTCTCTCAGCCAACCGAGCAATCCCCTGAGAGGACGATCCCGGTCGAGGGGCATGCGCAGCCTGCGTCGATAGAGGGGGGTGCCTCGATAATCATCCCGGGCCAACGTGGCTTGTTCCCAGCTGGCCGGGGCGAAGAGAGCGGTGGGGATTTTGGATTTTTTCAGCTCCACCATCAGGGTCACCAGCATGGTGTCGATGCCCCCGGTGATTTTGGGGAGCCGGGTGTGATGCACCAACAGTACCCCCAATGGGTCGGGGTTTCCGGGTATACCGGTCGTGGCGGGCGTATCGGGCGTATCGGTTGTGGCGGGCACCGGGCTCATGATGGCTTCCGGGAAAGATCGATGATGCGAGCCTCCCCAGCCTGCTCCGGGGGCGGGGGGTGGGCAAAGCGGCCAAAATCCCGCTGCAACAGCGCCGTGGAGAGGGCCAGCACAAAGGTCATGTTTTCCCGAAAGCCCATGCGGGGCAGGGACTCCCGACCGGTTTTTTGCAGGAGCCTGGCGATCACCCCGGGATCAAAAAGCCCCCCCTCCCGAACCGCTTGTTCCGATAGAAGCTCCTGCACATAAGCCAGGGGTTTGCCCTCTGGAAAAAAAGCCGCCATCTCCGGCGCCTGATAGGGGAGCTTGGGGCGGGTGCGGGCGGTGTTGGGAAGCTCCTTTTTATAGCTCTCCCGGAGGATAAATTTATCTTTGAGCCCCCGAAGCTTGATCCCCTCGGGGAGGCGGGCGGCAAATTGGATGAAGTCGGTATCCAGAAAGGGATAACGTCCCTCCACACTGTGGGCGAGGGAGGCGCGATCCCCCTGGCTCCAGAGGATGTGGTTGGAGAGCAGGGTCATGGACTCCAGACACTGGGTGCGGGCCATCACCGAGCCTTGGTGGTAGCTGTCAGGCAACCAGGCATCCAGAGTGGTTTGTGGATCATGGGCTTGGGCAAAGTCGCGCATCTGAGGGCTTAAGGCCGCCTCAATGCGTTGGCCGTTGCCCCAGCGCACCAGCATGCCAAAATGGGGATGGTCCTGCTCATTCAGACTCTGCCGATAGAATCCCTGCAAAAGATTGAAATAGCGCAGATCCTGGTATTGGGGCAGATAGCCGTAGATTCGCCTGAGGAGATGCCCCCGCCATTTGGAGTTGGGCGCCCGCCCCCAAAACTGTCGGATGCGGGTCTCACGAAAGAGATCGTAGCCCAGCAAAACTTCATCCGCCCCTTCCCCCGTCATCACCACCTTGATCCCCGCCTCCCGGACCTTTTTGGAGAGGAGGAAAAGCGGGGTGGCTGCGGTGCGAAAGAGAGGGGTTTCCACATGCCGGACCACATCGGGGAAGGCCGTGGCAATGTCGTGATGGGTCACATGCTGGCGGGTGTGCTGGACCCCCAGGTGATCCACCATCACCTGCTGGGCTGCGGATTCGTCGAAGGCTTTGTCGTCGAAGGTGATGGAAAAAGTTCGGAGCTGCTCCCTTCCCACCCGCTCCACCATCAGACTCGACACAATGGAAGAGTCCACCCCCCCCGAGAGATAACTCCCCACCTCCACATCGGCCATGGCCTGGCGCTGGACCGCTTGTTGGAACTGCTCCCGGAAGGCCTCGACATATTCCCGGTCATCCTTCAGATGCAGGGGGGCCAGGGTCTCCGGCATGGGCCACTGCCAATAGCGGCTGAGTTGGATGCTTTTGTCCTGAAGGGTTAAAAAGTGACCGGGAGGCACTTGCCGGATGTTTGAAAAGGGGGTGGTCTCACCGATCACCGACCAAAAGCGGATGATCTGCAAGAGTCCGGCTTGGCTGATCTCCGGGGATTGGCCGGTGGCGGCAACGAGCCCCTTCATCTCCGAAGCGAAGAAAAATCGCTCGCCATGCCACTGCCAAAAGAGGGGGCGGATGCCCAAGGGATCCCGAAAAAGATGGAGACGGCCAACACGCCCATCCCAGATGGCGATGGCAAACTGGCCGTTGAGCTTTTTCACCATCTCCGGGCCGTGGGTGAGATAAAGCGCCAGGAGGGTTTCCACCTCGGAGCGGCTGTTGAAGCGATACCCTCCCCGGATCAGTTCTTCCCGCAAGGCCATATAGTTGAAAATTTCGCCGTTGAAGATCAGTGCTACGCAGCGATCCTCCGAAAGGGCTGGCTGCACCCCTCCTGCCAGATCGACGATGGCCAGGCGCACCATGCCGAGGGCAAAGCCATCTCCCACCACCCCGGCACGATCATCCGGCCCCCGGTGGTGGAGTACCTCAAGCATGCGGTTCAGGGGGGCTTTGGCGCTTTCCCCGCTGAACTCACCGACGATGCCAGCGATACCGCACATGGGGGTTCAGAGGTTCCTGATATTTAGAGTGTGGTGTGGTGATCCGGCCCAGGGTTCAGACATGCCGGGAGCCCCCTCAACCCTGGGTATCAGCCGAGAGCAGGCGGGCGATCTCACGGCAGGTGGTGGTGAGGGTGGCGAAATTTTCCATGGTGATGGCTTCGGGGTCGAAGACGATATCAAAATGGTTTTCCAGGGCGACGACAAATTCGACCACCCCGGTGGAGTCCAAGGCGCCGCTGGCAAAGAGATCTTCATCCGGGCCCGGGGTTTGGCCACTCACGGCGTTCAGGGCTTCTTGTACGCCCGACAGCAGGGAAGGTTCGGTCATGGTTTTTTCAATTGATTTTTGGAGTGTTCGGGCATGGTAGGCCAATGGGCGGGCTTGGTGCAAAAGGTTTTTCCGGGCTTGGGTGCTCGATCCTTGATCCCGGCCTGATCCCGCCTTGATCCGCCTGGGGGGGTGGTCCAATATGATCAGGTCAACTCTCCCGACTCCGGCTTGTGGGAGTTACCATGAAAATATCCTCTTTTCAGGTCATGTCTGCTTAAGGCGGCACCCATCATGCGTACTGTTTATGTCCAGGTACACAACCCCAAATCCGGCGGCACCACCTTCCACAACATCATGCGCCACAACCTGGGAGGAGGGCATTTTCGGTATGATAGCCAACTGGTACCCCGGCAGGATGGTTCTGCCGAGGCTTTTGGGGCGCTTTTGGATCACTATCCCTGGCTTGCCGGTTATTCCAGCCACCGCTTTTCCCTGGACCTTCCCTATGATCGCCCCGATACCCGGATAGTCGCCATCACCTTTGTTCGGGATCCGGTGGAGCGGTTTTTGTCCCACTACCATTTTAACCGCACCGGGCGGGGGGCATTGGACCTCCAGGCCAAAGAGTGGCCCCTCTCGGATTATATCACCCGGGTGCTGGAGGAAAAAATCCCCCCCAACCACGACAATGCCCACACCCGGTTTCGTCTGAGCCAGTTGGATTTTCTTGCTGGTAATCGCTCTTTGGCAGCCCTTGATCAGGTTCAATCACTCCTGGAACGGGGGGATCTGCTGGCTTTTCCCCTGGAGCGGTTTGATGAGGCGTGTCTGGTGCTGGAAAAACGGTTTGCCGACGATTTTTCCGACTGCTCTTATGTGCCCCGCAACGTGGTTAAAAAAACAGACAAACAGGCGAGTGAATCAGACCGGCAGCGGATCCGGGCGCACCTGCCTGAGAGTGATTTTAAGCTGCATGGATTGGTTCACACCTGGCTTGATCAGGCACTGGAGGGGGCATTCCCCGGCGGGGAGGGGCTGGAGGGGGCGTTGCAGGGGTTCAGAGAGCGGTGTCAGCGCAAATGGGCTTGGGAAAAGAGCCCCGCACTCTCTTGGCGTTTGCGTCGGATTTGGGCCTGCCTGCAAAGCTGAGATCGTCTGGAACCCTGCCGCTTTTCTGGTGTATGGATTTGCTCTGACAGGCCGCTCTTTGAAGCCCTTCCCAGGGGGGCCAAGTCTGGGAAGGGTCAGCGGGTTGGTTTGGTGAAGGGCCGGGTTCGGTCGCTGAAGATGGAGCGGCTTGCCTCGGTTTTTTTCTGAACGGTGCGGGTTGTCGTTCCCAGGGAAAGCTCTTTTTCGACGATGCGCCGGGTGATCATGACCATGGCCATGAAATGATAGGGGAGATCAAAATAGGCGAGCCCCAAAAAGGCCCCGGCCACGGCATATCCTACCAGGGAAACCTGTAGCATCGCCGCCAGATCATTGGCCCAGATGAGTTCAGGTCGGTCTTTGGTGTTTTTGATGACCCATCGGCCTGACTGGAAGGTGAAAAGATACATCAGAACAAAAAGAGTAAGACCCGGTATACCCTGTTCGGCCAGCACCTCAAAATAGATGGAGTGGGCATCCCGCGCCCAGTTTTCCGGGGAGTAGATGGCATAGGTCTTATAGGAAAAGCCCCTGAAACCGGTACCGATGAGGGGGCGGTCCTTGACCACTTCCAAGGCAAAGTTCCAGGCGATAAAACGACCACTCACCGAAAGATCATCCAGGATCTCCTCCTCCTTGAATATATCCTCCATGCGTTCCTGCCACTTGGGGGGCATAAAGTTGAGCAAGAGACCGATGCCGATGATCATCACCAACCCCAGCAGCCATTTGTGGCGGTTTTTCAGCCAAAATGCCACGGCCAGCACCCCGGCTCCCAAAAATCCTCCCCTGGAATAGCTGCCCAAAATCGCCGCAGAGCTCAAGGCCATGGTCACAATCAGTACCAGGCGAATGAGCTTGTTGGGGGTGTGCAGCTGCAGATAGCGCATCAGGGGGACGGTGATGACCAGGGCCAGGGCCAGGGCGTTGTTGTCGGAGATAAAGCTGATGGCTGGTCCGTAAACGTGATGCGCCCCGCCGTGCAGCAGGGTAAAAAATCCCCCCTTGAGTCCCCAGAAGCCGATGGAAAAGGCGATGACCCAGGCCAGATAGTGGAGCCATTTGCGATCATCGATGAGAAAAAAGGTGCAGGCGATCATCAGCTGGATCTTGTGGAAGCGAAACCACTCCCAGTTGGCCGATCCGGTGTTGAAGGCGGTATAGGTGGTGACGCTGGTCCAACCGATGAACAATAACCATAGTACCGTGGTTGGCGTCCAGGGGATGCGCTTGTAGATGTCCCGGGCAAACCAGATGCCGATCAGGGTGGCGATGGCGACGATAAAATTGAAGCGGAAATTATAGGCGTAGCTCCAGGTGAGCCGGTGGGGATTCATGTAGCTGATCCAGGCCCAGAGGAGAATACCCAAACGGGGCTTGAACAGTACGACAGGGAGCATGCCGAAAATGAACAGGACCAGTAGCAGGTCTCTCATGGCATTCCGTGATGTAAATCGACCCTGGGGTTCATTGTTATCTAGGAACAGGCGTTCCGGTAGGTTTGTTGATAGTTGTGCACACTCTTGGGCCAGTTGCGGGTTTGGGTGACATACTCCCGGGCCTGCTGCCGGATGGACTCCCAGGGCGTTTGATCTTCCAGGAGTGTCACCAGCTCCCTGGCAAGCCTTTGGGCATCCCCCGCCGGAAAAAGGAAACCATTGTGGCCGTGTTTTATCAATTCCTGATGTCCCCCCACATCAGAGGCGGCCACCACCACCCCGCAGGCCATCGCTTCCAGGGGCTTCAGAGGGGTGACCAGATCGGTCAGGCGCATGGAAAGGCGCGGATAGACCAGCAGATCCACCCCTTGGTAAAAAGCGGTCATCTCTGCATGGGGCAGACGTCCCGGAAAGAGCACCCGGTTGTGGATGCCCAGCTGTTGCGCTTGTTTTTTGAGACGCTTTTCCTCTGGTCCGCCACCAGCCAAAACCACTGCAACCTGGGGCCTTTTGGTCAATATGACCGGCAATGCCTCCATAAACAAGGATAATCCCTCGTAGGCATAGAAGGAGCCGGCAAAGCCGATGATCTCCCGGCCTTCCAAGCCCAAACGTTGGATCAATCCCGGCTGGTTGGAAGGTGCCTGGGGCTGAAAACGTTCCAGATCCACGGCGTTGGGAATGACGGTGATTTTCTCCTTTGCAATGCCTCTGCCGATGATCTCCCGTCGCAGCCCTTCACAGATGACGGTGACACCATCGGCCTGCTTGAGGACATGGCTCTCCAGAGCCCGGGTGAGGCGATAGCGGGGGCCCCACTCGTGGCTGGTGCCGTGGCTGACGGCGGCATCTTCCCAAAAAGCCCGTACTTCGTAGACCACCGGGATCCCCAGGCGTTTTCCAACCCTTAAGGCCGCCATACCGTTCAGGGCCGGGGAGTGGGCGTGGAGGAGGTCTGGTTTGATCTTTTTGGCCACTTCCAGGAGCCGTTTTTCCAGGGTGGTGATGACATTCAGCTGACCCAGGAGAGGGGTTTGGGCAAGGGGGCCTCGGGCAGGGGGGGTACGCAGGAAGGAAAATCCCTCCACGCTCTCTTCCAGACATTCATTCCAGGGGTGTTTTATCCCCGTGACATGGTGGGTCTCCCAAGCCAATTTTCGCTGCTCCCGAAGAATGGCCAGGGTGCGAAAGGCGTAGCCCGAGTGTTGGGGCAGGGAGTGATCCAGGACGTGGAGAATGCGCATCGCTCAAAAGCCGTTTCAAGCTGTGAATCCGAAAAGGTCCGGTTTATATGGGCTGACTGAACCCATGGGCGAGAAAGAAAAGGAATGGATCGGTCATTTTTCCTTGCTGGCAGCCATCCAGAGAGGGCCCGTACGAATGAATGGGTATATTCTGTAAACTGGCTCAATCAGCCTTTTTGCAGCACCCTTTCAAAAAGGTCCAGCTGTCCCCGGGAGGTGGCTTGCCAGGAAAACCCTTCGGCGTGGCGGCGGGTGGCCTGGGGGTCAGGATAGGCGGCGAAGAGCTTTTGGTAAGCGGCCACCAGGGCTTGGGGGGAGCGTTCATGCATCAACACCCCCGCTGCCGGGGTGTTGACCACCTCGGGGGTGCCCCATACCGGGGTGGCGATGACCGGGGTGCCGCAGGCCATGGCTTCCAGCAGCACGTTGGCCCACCCCTCCCGGTCGGAGGCCAGCACCAGGGCGTCTGCTGCCCGATAGTAGTGTTTCAGCTCCGAATGGGAAACAGCCCCGGGAAAGCTCACCCGGTCACGGATGCCCAGTACCTCGGCAAGGGCTCGCAGCTTTTGTTTTTCTCCCCCCTGACCGATAATGATGAGATCAGCCTGGGGCAGATCCACCAAGGCGCGCAAAATGAGGTCGTGCCCCTTTCTGGGGATCAGGTGTCCCACGGAGAGGAGGGTGGTTCGGCCCGGTTTTTTATAAATAGTGGCGACGGCTCCCCGGGGGGGGAGGGTAAACCGGGTCAGATCCACGCCGTTGCGCAACACCGTCACCCGCTCTTCGCCGATTCCCAACCCCATCAGCCGCTCTTTGAGGGCTTGGCAGACGGTGATGCAGGCGGCGGCTTCCCGGGCGGCCCACTGGATCATCTGCCGGGGGAGGGGGTGTTTTGGGATCAGGTTGAGATCGGTCCCCCGACCGGTGATGACCACCGGTTTTTGAAATTTTTTCCCCAGCATCATCGCCGCCACCCCGTCGGGATAAAAATAGTGGGCGTCGATGAGATCGAAATCCCACCCCTCCTGGATCAGGCGTTGGAGATGATTTTCCATGGCCCGGGCCATGAGCAGTGGCGCCAGGGTCATGCCCACTTTGGGTAGTAAGGGATATCGGGGATGGTAGACCGTGATGCCGGCTCGATTTTCTTGAAGGGGAATCCGGGCTTTTTGGGAATAGCCACCAAAGAGAGGGTGGCGAAAGGGAAACCAGGGGACGGGGGCTATCACGCGGGTTTCAATGGCGCTTGAGGTGAGCAGGTGGTGCAGACGTTCCGCCACAAAGAGACCGTGGTGGCGTTGTTCCGAATTGGGGAACAGAGAGCTGAAGGTGAGAATGCGTGGCCCGCTCATGGCTTTCCCGAAAGATCCCGGGGGGATGGGATGGTCAACAGGGTCTGGTATCTGACTGTCGGCATGACGATGTCGGCTTTGGCATTGCTGGTCGGAGCTGGGCGGTAAAGAGTCTGAAAATCCCTGTGATGTCCCGGTTTTTTGGTGGCTACCCGATCCACCTTTGGCTTTTGTGGCTGCCATAAAGGATCGGGACATCCCCACCGATAGGGGTGTATCATGGTGGAGCGGTTTGATAAAGGATTCAACCTAAATCCGGCAGTTGGGCGTGTGCGGCTGGTGCAGGATATTGGTTCGCAGAGTGAATTGGGAGAAATCGCCGTCACCATGTTGGTCACAAGACTTTCTCCCGATTGGCTTGGTGGATCAAGAGGCTGGGGCATGTGCGTACGCCCAACTGTCGGATTTAGGTTTAATCGGATTTAGGTTTAACAGGCTGGACAGCTTGCTTTTGTTCCGGACAACTTGACCTTGGCGCTGTTTTTTGGCTGCCACGGGGTGGATGGAGTTTGTCGCTTTATGGATCGGCTGGAATTTTTCAATCTACTCTGCTGCCCCACCTGCCGGGACGATCTTTTGCCGGGGGAGTCGGGGGATAGCCTGCTTTGTGCCTCTTGTGGGCACAGCTATCCCATCGTCAAGGGCATTCCGGTTTTGCTGCCTCCCCGGCCCAAGGGCAAGAAGGGCCAGGAGCGCTATTGGGACTCTCCGGGCAAGGCGGCTCTTTACGACAAAAAAGTCGAGGGGGAGGGGACTCCCTTTGGCCTCTACAATCACCGCTCTGAAATAGAGGCGATGGTGGGGTTTTATCAAGGGAATAATCTCGACCTGGTGTTGGATGCCGGGTGTGGCAATGGCCGCTTTATGGAGACCTTTCCCAAGGGGGCCATCTCGGTGGGGGCGGACGCCTCCTTGAACCTTCTGGCCATCGCCAGGCGCAAGGGGCGGGGCCACCATCACGTCTGCTGCGAGCTGGAGCATCTGCCGTTTCGCAGTGGCACCTTTGGCACGGTGATCAGCTGCCGGGTGCTGCAACATATCCAAAACCAGGAAAAAGCTGTCCGGGAGATGGGGCGTATCACCCGCTCCGGGGGGGATGTGATCCTACAGGTTTACAACAACTGGAACCTGAAAACCCTCTACAAAAATATCCGCATGTCCCCCCGCTGGCGGCGGATTTTCAACTATCCCTTCCGCAAGATATTTCGTTCCATGTCCCCTTTTTCCGACTGGGGGTTGGCCTATGATCGCTACAACAGCTGGCCGGAGCTGCGAAAGTGGATGGTGGGTGCTGGTCTGGGGGCCATTGAGGGGCGAGGGGCGGGATTTGGTTACCATAAATATTTTTTGCAGCCCTTTTATATCGACGCCTTGCTCAACCGCAAGGCGCCAGGTTTTCTCAAAGGCTACTACCAAAAATGTCTGCAACTGGAAGGGCAAATAGGCTCTATTCCGCCCTTTCGCTATACCCTGGAAAAAATTGTGATTCACGGGGTGGCGGGAGCGGGGCGGAGTGGCCATGGTTTTTTGCCGAAGGCGGCGAAAAACATCTACCACTATTATCGCCTCTCTCCCCTCTTTACCTGGCGGGCCTGGCGTGAAACCTGGCGGGAGCGCCATGGGGCGAGGGGAGATGTTCGCCCGAATCGGATTCACCTTACCGAAGCCCTGGATTGGCTGCGGCGCGCCCAGGATGCCACCCCTGATAGAGGGGTTTCCCGGGGCTATTGCCTGGGGTGGAACTTTCATCTCAACAGCCAGGGGTGGCAGCCCGCCTATCCGGAAACCACCGGCTATATCATCCCCACTTTTTTTGACTGTGCCGCCCTGCTCAAGGATGAACATTTGCGCAGGCGGGCGGTGGAAATGGCGGATTGGGAAATCCAGGTACAGCTGCCCAACGGGGCGGTGATGGGGGGGGTGGTTACCGAGACTGGAGAGGATGGCGATCTTCCGGCTCCGGCGGTTTTTAACACCGGCCAGGTGATCTTGGGTTGGCTGCGGGCTTTCACTGAAACCGGCAACGTGGATTATCTCAAGGCCTGTAATCGGGCTGGGGCGTTTCTTTTGCGCAATCAGGATCCGGACGGGGCTTGGCGGCGGGAAAATTCCCATCATGCCGATCCTCTGGCCACCACTTATAACGCCCGGGTGGGGTGGGCGTTGGTTTTATTGGGGCGTGCGACCGGCAACAGCGCTTTTTTGGAGGCGGGGGAGCGTAACATCGCCTTTACCCTCTCGCGGCAGAACGAAAACGGTTGGTTTCGGGATAATTGTCTGGACACTCCTGAAGCCCCTTTGCTTCACACCATCTGTTACGCCCTGGAGGGGATTTTGGGGGCGGCAGAAGCGTTGGAGAGGTGGGAGTGGGTGGATCGGGTTCGGATCACGGCAGATGCCCTTCTGGAGCGCATGGGAGAGGATGGTCGGCTGCCTGGTCGCCTGGATGATCAGTGGCGCAAGGTGGTGGCGTGGGATTGTTTGACCGGGAGTTCCCAGCTGGCTGGGGTGTGGCTGCATCTGGCTCGACTGACGGGAGAGGCTAAATATCGTCAAGGGGCTGAGCGGGTTTTGGCCTTCATCAAGAGCACTCAAAATTTGGTTTCCGAAGATGGTGGATTGCGTGGTGGGATCAAGGGCTCCTTTCCTTTCAGTGGAGGCTATGGTCGCTTTGAGCTGCTCAACTGGCCCGCCAAATTTTTTATCGATGCCCTGTTTTTGCAAGAAACCGAGGATCAGGCTTCTTCTTAGATATTCCACTGTTTATGAAAAAAAACAGGCCTGCTTTCCTGGCGTGCCATCCCCGCGATACCGGGTACCCTCAACCAAAATCAGACACATGACAAAATCACAACGTGATTTTGTCGGGATTCCAAAGGGTCTGGACCCTTTGGCGGGTT
>JADFZT010000094.1 GCA_015232395.1 Magnetococcales bacterium
TCTGTTTTGGTTTGAAATAATGAAATTTAGAAAATTTGTTAGGGTGGTTTTATCACCGCAGTCAATTATAGTGATGCTTAAAGGGATGTTGTCAAGCTGAGATGATCAATGAGGCTGTGGCTGGGTCATGCAGATGGGGCAGAAAACGAGGTAGCCCTGAGCCTTAAGGCAAGCGTGGGATCACTCAGTAGACCCGGAGAAGATGTCAGAACCCGGAGAACAGGCGACTCAGAGAGCCTCCCAGCAACATGATGGTTTCCGGTAGCAGCAGCAAGGCCATGGCGACCAATACCACAACACTGCTGATGATGGTGCTTTCCAAAAAAGATTTGAGAATTCCGTTCATTTTTTGCCTCCCCAGGACAAAACTCAGGTCACTGAACGTCTATATCGCCATCTCGTAATGAGAGAATATCAGCCTCAATTAACGATTGGGTGACGGTCAAGCAATAAATAGGTGACAATGATGGTACCTATTCAGCAAGTGGATGAACAGTCCAAAAACGCGATCCCCGAGGGGTGACCGGTTCAAACCCCACCGTCCCCCCCATGCGTTCCACCAGATGCTTTACCAGAGAGAGCCCGAGCCCGGTGCCTCCCATCTCCCTGGAGCGACCATTGTCCACCCGATAAAACCGTTCAAAAATTCGGGTGTGGTGGGCCTCTGGGATGCCGGGTCCATCGTCTTCCACTTCCATGCGTAGAAAATGATCCTTTCGATAGGCCCTGATAATGATAGAGGAGCCTTTCGGAGAATATTTGATGGCATTTTCCACCAGGTTGTTGAGCACCTGGGTCAAGACATCCGGGTCGGCCTTGATCAAAAGATCCGGGGGCAGATCGGTTTTGAGTTGGATGTTTTTATCTGCCATGGGCTGCTCCACCGTCTCCAGGGTGCGTTGCACGACCGTTTCCAGGTGGACAGGCTCCAGAGCCAAGGGATATTGATCCGCCTCCAGTCGGGAAATTTCAAGGAGGTGGGTGATGATTCGGGAGAGGCGTCTGGCGTGGCGATCCATGGCGCTGACCAGCTTGCGATTAAACTTGGGATCTTCCAGGGCGCCATCCAGGAGGGTTTCGGCGTTGGCCTGGAGAATGGCGACAGGGGTGCGTAGTTCGTGGGAGACGTTGCCGACGAAATCCCGGCGGATCTGCTCCAGGCGGCGAATTTCGGTCACATCCCGTATCACCAGCACCTCTCCCTGTCCATCAGGCAGGGTGTTGTTCACCACCAACACCCGGCGGGGGGCGGGATAGACCAGATCGAACTCGATGGAGAGGGGCTTTTCCTCGGGAGGGGTAGCCAAAAGGTCGTGGATGGGCTTGACTGGAACGAAATGGCTGAACCGGCCACCGATGGGGGTTCGGGGCAGGCCAAACAGCAGGATGGCGGAGCGGTTGATCAAGGTGATGCGCTGCTTGTTGTCGATGGCCATCACCCCTTCGACCATCCCTTCCAGGACCGTATTCATCCGCCCCCGCTCCAGGGCAAGGGCCATGACGGTTTCCCGCAGCTCCCGGGCCAGATGGTTGACGAAGCTGGCGAGCCCACCAATTTCGTCCTGGCTGTCGATATCGATGGGTTGGGAGCTGACGTCCCGGGCCAGCGTGCGGGCGTTTTGTTCCAGGTTGCGGAAGGCGCGGGTGAACCAGTGGGCGGCAAACCCCCCGGAGGTGATGGCACCCGCAATAGCCATAAAACCTGCCAGCATCAAAATCCAGGTCAGACGATGGTGGAGATCATCCATATTGGCCAGGGACATGGCGGCTCGGATGGTGCCTGGGTTTTCTTTGGTGAAGCGATAGGGCACCGCCACATAAAGCATGTGGGTGTCGAGGGTGGAGGAGTAGCGTTTGGAGCGGCCTTGGCCCAAACGCTGGGCCATCACCACCTCGGGTCGGTATCCATGGTTTTCAACGTGTTGAATTTCCTCCTGATCCAGCTGGGAGTCTCCCAATACGGTACCGTCAGCAGCAATGAGGGTGATGCGGGCTGAGGTGGCTTGGCCGAGACGATCTGCCAGGGGATCCAGGGCCTTGATGGTGGCAGGAGCCCCGCTCTCCTTGAGGAGAATGCGAGCGCTTGCGGCGTGGTGTCGCAACTCTGTGGCGATGCGGGATTCCAGCCACTGCCCCAGGGCATATTCCAGGTAGAGTTCAACCGCCACCACCACCCCGAGGATCAGCCCCAGAGAGATGAGAAAAAGCTTGCCACGAATGCCGAGCTTCACGATCCCCTCCCTCTGGGGGAACAGCCAGGCCAAAACGCACGCTTCGTGACCCCGTTGGCGGTGCCCGCCATCCAGCTCGATGGCTTGGCAAGCATAAAGGACAGCCCCTCTTTCCGGTTCAAATTTCCTCCTCCCCGGGATGGCTGCGAAAACGATATCCCACCCCCCGTATGGTCTCCAGATAATGTCCTACCACCCCCAGCTTTTCCCGTAGGCGTTTGATGTGGGCATCCACGGTGCGGGTTTGAACCATGGCGGAGATCCCCCAGACATCGTTCAAAAGGGTATCCCGGCTCTGCACCAGGCCCCGGCGAGAGATGAGGGTGGTGAGCAGTTTGAATTCCAAAACGGTCAGGTTGATATCCTTGCCCTGGACTGTTACCTGATGGCCTTCCAGATCCATCCAAATTCGGCCAAAGGTGATCTCTTTTTCAGCGTCGGGGGGAAGGGTGTAACGCGCCTTGCGACGGAGAAGGGCCTGAATGCGCAACAGCAGTTCCCGAATGTTGAAGGGTTTTACCAGATAGTCGTCCACCCCGGTTTCAAAGCCGACGATTCGGTCAAATCCTTCCCCCCGGGCGGTGAGCATCAGGATGGGCAGATCCTGTGTGTCTGGGGTGGTGCGGATTCGGCGGCACACCTCCAGGCCGGAAATGCCTGGCAGCATGAGATCCAGAAGGAGTAGATCTGGAGGAGATCCTTCTTGGATGTGGGTGAGTCCCTCTTCACCGGAGAGGGCAGATTGTACCAGATAACCGGCTTTTTCGAGATTATAGGTGAGGGTGGAGATCAAATCCTGTTCGTCTTCGACGATGAGGATGGATGTATTCATGGGTATCCTTCGCAACTCAAAAGGGATGCCGAATCAAGAGTGCCTTCTCAAGCTCTATCCAAATTGGGTGCACAGCAGCGTGGAGCTGGTCGCTGCCAGGAGGCAATGTAGCTGATGGGAGTGACAAATCCGTGAAGGTTTTGCAACAAAAGGGTCAATCTTTGGGCTTTCTTGAAAAACAATGCATTAGGATCATCTATGGGGAGGGGTGGAGAACTGTTTTGATACAAAAATGGAGGGAGGTGTGTGTGGTGAAAAAAAGGGGGTTATGGGGAGGGGGGCCGAAAGCAGCATGGGAACAACAAGAAGTCGCGTTTATCAATCGATGACAAGAGCTTCGGTAGGTTGAACTCAGATACCGGTAAAAAGCATAGCCAATGCAGCAATAATTTCGGAACGATGAATGATGAGTGATCCTACTTTTTGGCTCAATTCTTTACGGTGAATTGCAGCCAATTCAGAGGTGGAAAGAAAATAGTGGACATCGGACACCTCCACGATAGGATTCAAAGTCCGAACTGAATTCAATCCTGGCTCAATCCTGTACATGGGTATGACAATCCGGGTTTCAAGACCATCAAGAAAGCCACTCTGTACATCTACTAAAAGCTCTGCATGGCTTTTGGGGGTGATATGTCTGTAAACGTCGAACTGGGCCATCAGAATAGCCTGACCGAGTCACCGAATACACCATGCTGGTTGATTCGTTTGTTATATTGAGCGATGGCCTCCTGATTGTCTTTCAGCCAAGCTTCTCGTCGCTGCTTGGTAACTTCCATGACAAGGTGGGTTTCCAGGAGTTTTGAAAGGTTGATTTTGAGTGTTTTGGCTTGGGTCAGCAGGTCGCTATTGACACTGACGTTGACTGGTTTTTTTGGGGCGCTCGCATCGTAGATGGTATGATCCATGTGGGTGTCCTTTTCTTGTGTTTTATGCGCATTCATAATGCGCATCCAGTATAGCGTGTCTTCCCATGCTTATTCAAGCTCGATTAATAGGCTTGTGTCATCTGTGGCAGATAGGCTTGATTCTTCTGGCCTGAGCTTTCTTTTCTGGGAGGGGCAGGTCAGGAGCGTTATTATAAAGAAGTCAGAAAGTTAAGCCAAATCACGCCTGAGCCCGCTCCAGTATGGGTTCGGTGGGAAAAAGGAGGGGGACCATCTGCCCTCCGATACGGGTGAATACCGCGATACAGTGGGGGCGCCCGGAAAAGACGATATGGTGGTTGTTGATCTCCCCGGCGTGGAGCCAGATGGAATCATCCTGGTTCAGGGGGTTGTGGGCGACGATGAAGGGGATTTCCGAGTCGAGGTCCAAGGCTTTGCGAAATCGTTTGACATCCCCCTTGGTATAGCCTGCCGGATAGTTGGGGCGTTGCAGGCGGTTCCAGATCAGCTCCTTGACCAAGCCCGGGTATTGGTGGGTATTGATCAATAGTTCCAGATTGACCTTGGCCTTGGGGGGGGCGGCGTGGCAGGCGATAAACTCTTTGGAAAGAGCAATGACTGGTATTTGCTCATAAAACCGCTGCATTTCGCTTTGATACTGCTCACCCCGGGTGGCCCGGAGATATTTTTCCCACAGGAGCCCTTGGGGAACGCTCGCTTTGCGCACATCCGCAGAAAAGCTGTCGTGGTTGCCCCGGATATAAAAAATTTGTTCGGGAAAGTGGATCATGAGTCGAAAGATCAGATCCATCATCAACATGGAAGGGTGCATCTCCTCCATCTGCCCGTCCCGCTCCGAATGGACCGCATCCCCCAAAATAATCAGGCACGCCTCTTTGCGTTCCAGGGAGGGGAGAAAATTGTTTTCAGTCAAAATTTTCAGCAGATTATCCACCTGACCGTGGAGGTCGCCGACGATGATGGGGGTCAATGCCTCCGGTATCTGCACTGTTCCCCCGGGAAGTCCTCGTGAATCCTTGGGGCGACAGGGGGCATCCTCCAGGATGGTGTTGACCGAGCGGATGGCTTGGAGGGCCTTGCGGTAGGAGAGTGCTTGGATGGGACCACCAAAAATGCGCTCTATCTGGGAGAGGCCATTCTGGCGGTTTTCGGTGATCAGGTTGACTTCCGGACTCTCTCCCAAAGTGGAAATATAGGTACCAGCATCGGTGTTGAGATCCTTGAAGACGATGGCGTCTCCATCGTGGGTGATGGTGAGGTGGCGCTGGGCGACCCCGTTGGGATAGTTGAAGATGGTTTTTTGCTCTTCATCGGAGTTGCCCAGAAGCAGGGTCTTGCCATGTTCCAGGCGAATGAAGCCGCTGATTTCATTGAAATATCTGTCTGGATCGATAATCAACAGGCAGCGAGGATGCTCACCGATGGGGGTTCGAATCGAGGGATTGGGGTGGAGCTGCAGCCGCTGTCCGGTTTGGCCCAGGAGTACCTGTAGGGGAGTGCCTTTGTTGAGCACCCGTATTTCGTGTCCCTGGAGGTGAATTTCAAGGGTGAGGTCCACTTCCCCGAGATTCCGGTCAGGCACGATCAGGTTTTTCAGTTTTTGGAAAAGCCCGGTTTTTTCTTGAGACTGATTCATAGGCTATTATTCCCGGTGCTGATGATGCGCTGGGGAATGCCGTCGAAGTCGTTGCGGATGTAGACCTGAAAGCCTGCCTGGTGAAAGTGTAGTGCGGTTTCCTGGTAGGTTCTCACCTGGCGTTCGATCTGTTGCAGGGTCAGTTGTTTATCCACATGATGGGTTCCCAGTTGGGCCCGAACCCGACGCAGTTCAAAGAGTCGGGGAGGGGGTTGTATGGTAAACTCAAAGGCAAACTTGGCTCGCCAATTGGTGGACAGGAAATTTTTTTTGATCGGTGGCATCTGGATGCGATCCACATCCAATCTCGGTGGATTGGGGGCGTCGAGCCACTCTTCTTCAAAAACAGCCAGGGCCTTTTCATGGCCCTTGAAAGGCAGGCCGAAGTGCAGCTCCCTGGGGCGAATGGACAATATTTGCAGCTGCCACCATTTGGGAAAGGTCAAATCCAGATAGCCCTCTTCAGACCAGCCGCCGATTCTTTGTAGCAGGCGGCTTTTTCCGGCTCCCGGGGGGCCGGTAATGATCAACTGGCGAAATTTGACATAGGCCGGAAACGGAATTCCTTTGATGGTTTGCAGTTCCAGAATTTCCTCTGTGAGGAATGGAGGCATGGGCTTAAGCCGCTCGCTTTGGGGGCTGAATGTTGGCCGGCGGCAGTGAATCAAACAAGCCTGGCTGGGCCGTACGGGATAAAGTTTGCTTAAGCTTTCCCGGCAAGTGTCCAAGTAAGCATATCAATAATGTCCGGGGACAAACAACCCCAGAAGTGGTGTAAATCATTTTCTCTTCCACGTCAGCCGCTGTTGGTTGGCTGAAAATGCCGTCCACTACAGGCTTTTTTCTGCCCGCTCCTGAGATTTATCCGGTCACTCCCTTGTTTTTTTTGGCCAGGTGCGCCAAGGCATGGGTCAACCAGTGGGGCTCTTCCTGAAAAATCAGCTCAACCCCCAGTGTAAAAACAGGGAGCTTGGTCTCACCGGGATCGATTTTGACCCCATCCTTTTCGGTACAAACAAGACCGCCCGCACCACTGCGTTCGGCCCGTTCGCTCAATCCCTGGATATCCTCACGGCTGTAAGGGTGATGGTCGGGGTAGCTTTCGGTGGCTGTCAGGGTGAAGCCGAGATTTTTCAGATTGCCGAAAAAGCTGTTCGGCTGACCAATGCCGCAAAAGGCGTGGAGTGGGGTCTGGCTTGGGGGTTCCCGGGGCACCGGTCCTGCTTCGGTCAATCGGCTCCAGCGGCTGGGGGCATGTTGGGTGGTGAGGAGGGGTTTATCCGGAGCCAGTTGGGTGATCTGGCCTCTGATATCCGCCAGCTGTTCGCCCTCGCCGCTGCGGGTGATCAAAATAGCATCACAGCGGGTGAGGGCAGAGAGGGGTTCCCGCAGATGCCCCCGGGGGAGTAGGTGACCATTGCCAAATGGGTGGTGGCCATCCAGGAGCAGCAGGTCGAGATGTCGGCGCACCTGGAGATGTTGAAAGCCGTCGTCCATGACTACAATTTCGACCTGTAAGGTATTGACGGCGTGTTCAATGAGCAGCCGCCGTTTGGGACCGGTCAATATGGTCGCGCCCGGCAATAGATGCGCCAGTAAAAAGGCCTCATCAGCGGCTTGGGGTGGGGTGATGTGGATTTGGCCGTCATGGGCGATCACATTGACCGGTGCCTGGGATTGCTGCCGATAGCCCCGGCTGATCACCGCCACCCGCCACCCTTGGGCCATCAGGTGCCGGGCGATCCAGAGGGCGGTGGGGGTTTTGCCGGTGCCGCCACTGGTGAGATTGCCGACACTCACCACCGGACAGGGGGGGTCGTAGGCGGGCAGAATTCCTCGCCGGTACCCTTGGGCCCGGAGGGTGTGGATCAGGTGATGGATCCGACCGATGGGGGTGAGGGCAGCCAGAATGCCTTTGATCAGGAGGGTGTCCGGCTGCTTTTGGCCGTTGAGATAGGGGATGAGAGGTTGCACGATTCAGGTCGGTCGCGTGAGGAAAAATAGGGGAAGCGTCAGCATGGCTTAGGCATATTCGCTCAGGGTATCATCAATGGCGGTCATGGTTTTGTCCAACGCCCCGGCATTGGCCTGCACCACTTGGCGAGCGTTTTGGCTCATGGCTTGATAACGCTCTTTATCATCCAGGAGCTTCCCCACGGCATCGCCCAGCTCATCCGCCTCCTGAATCATCACCCCGGCCTCCCCCTCCAAAATTCGCGCAGTGGCTTCCTTAAAGTTGAAGGTGTGGGGGCCAAACACCGATGGCACTCCCCAAGCGGCGGCCTCCAGCATGTTTTGCCCTCCCCGGGGGATGAGGCTGCCACCGATATAGGCGACTTGGGCCAGGCTGTAAAATCGCTTCAGCCATCCCACCTGATCGACAATGAGCACGCTTGATTCCCGGGGCCATCCCCCTTCCTGGATTTGGGAAAAAAGCCCCCCTGCAAAGCCCGATTTTTCCACCAGGCCGAGCACCTCCCCACACCGCTCCGGATGCCGGGGGACCAGAATCAGTTTGAGATCGGAAAATTTTCCCCCCAGCTGCCCGAAAGCCGTGAGCACAGCGTTCTCTTCTCCTGGATGGGTGGAGGCTGCGAGAAATACCGGAAAATCGGGTTTGGGAATTTTTCTGTGGAGTTCGGCCATCTCCTCCTCGGAAGGGGGTTGCAGGGCGGTGTCGAATTTAAGATTACCGGTCACCACCAGCCGCTTTTCGACACCCCCAATTTTCAACATCCGCTCCCCATCCATCTCCGACTGCATCGCCAGGAGCTTGACCGGCTGCAAAAATTGTTTCATCGCCCCCCGCACCCGGGCATAGTTGCGGGAGGAGCCGGGGGAGAGGCGGCCATTGATCAAGAGAATCGGAATCCCTTCCCGGCCCAGCGCCCGATAGAGATTGGGCCAGAGTTCGGTCTCCATCACCATCATGAAGCGGGGGCGAATTTTTTGTACGACTCCTTTAACAATCCAGGGTAGATCAACCGGCAGGTAAAAGGTAAAGGTGACATGGGGCAGCTTTTCCCGAGCCATCTGCTGACCGGTGCGGGTGACGGTGGAGACATGAATTTCATGATCGGGATAGGCTTGATGGATTCGCTCTACCAATCCCTGGGCCGCCAGCACCTCCCCCACGGAGACGGCGTGAAGCCAGATACGGGGAGCATCCGTCTCGGGAGGGATGATCCCCCCCAGGCGCTGTTTCAGGGTGCCCCGATATTTGGGGGTGGTAAAGTAGCGCCAAACCCACAGGGGCAGAGTGATGCCGATGGCGATACTCAGGAGCAGGCTGTAGAAAAAATACATAAACCCTTCACACCTCCCAGGGAAGGGGGATCAATCCCCTTCGGCAATGGATCGAAATAATGGTGGAACCACCAGGGAACCCCCGGGTCTTCTGCTTGTCACCAACCCGGCAACAAGGCTATAGTTCCAAAGGCTTGGGGGATGGCTTGGGATTCAGTCCCGGGAATCATCCGCCAAGAGCCCGTTGGACGGCAAGGATTTACCGTCCAGGCTTAAAACAGCCCTTGCACCGGCGGGATGATTGAGAGGTCGGTTGCATCAGGAGGCAACAGAGCCAAAACGGTCATTTGGTCGAATAGGGTCATCCGGCCGAATAGGGCCATCCGGTCGAATAGGGCCATCAGGGAGAGGTCGGGGTTGCATCATGGCGGATCAGCCAAAAAATAAACCCATTGGTGAGCTGCTCGAAGAAAAGGGCCTTATCACCCAGGGTCACATCGAGCTTGCCCTTCAGGATCAAAAGGTGACCGGAGAGCGGGTGGGGGAAATTCTGGAGCGGCTGGGATTGATCTCCCAATATGATGTCGCCACCACCATCTCCACCCAGGAAGGGCGCAAATATGTCGAGGTGGAGCACAAGGTGCCCAACCCCGATACCTTGCGCCTGTTCAACATGAATCTCTGCCTCAATCACCTTTTCCTGCCCTATTTTCACGATAGCGAGCAGGTGATCCTGGTGAGCACCGGGGATGATATCGACAGCCTGGAAAAACTGATCTCCCGCACCACCGGATTAAAACCGGTCATTCGGGTGGGGGAAAAGGGCAAGATTCAAAACGCCATCCAATATTTTTACTATTTTTTGGAAAACCCGGTGGAAAAACTCCTCACCCGGGAAATCAAACTCATCAGCGCCGACTCCGATGGGGTGCGCTCTCTGGATCCCTTCATCAGTTATCTCTTGCAGTTGGCGATCAAAAAGCGGGCGAGCGATATCCATATCCGCCCCATGGACCGGGTGATTTCCGTCGCTTTTCGTATCGATGGGGTGCTGCGGGCTCAATTTGCCCTGCCGCTTTCCTTCAAGCGGCTTATCGCAGGCACCAAGATGAAGGCCAACATGGATATCTCCGAGCAGCGCCTGCCCCAGGACGGCTCCTTCTCGGATGTGATTCTCAACAACCACTACGACTTTCGCGTCTCCTCCACTGTTTGTCCCTATGGCGAAAATATCGTGCTCAGGGTGTTGCCCGCCAAAGGGGATTTCATGAGCATGGCCCAACTTGGGCTCATGGGGGAGGATATCGAGCAGCTGACCCGCATCTTTAACGAGCCCTTTGGCATCGTGCTTTTGACCGGCCCCACAGGCTCCGGCAAGACCACTACCCTCTATGCTGCCGTGCGGGCCTTGAACCTCACCGAAAAAAATGTCGTAACGGTGGAAAATCCCATCGAATACCGGATTCCTCTGTTGCGCCAAACCCAGATCAACGTCAAGGCAGGTTACACCTTTGCCAACGCCATCCGCTATTTTTTGCGCCACGACCCGGATGTGATGCTGGTGGGGGAAATTCGGGATGGCGAAACAGCCCAGACCGCCGTCTCCGCCTCGGAAACCGGCCACCTGGTGCTCTCCACTCTCCACACCAACACCGCCTTTGGGGCGATCCCCCGCCTGCGCTCCCTGGGCATTCCCCCCTTCATGCTGGCAGATGCCCTGAAAGGGGTGGTGAGTCAGCGGCTGGTGCGGCGGATCTGCCCGGCTTGTGTGGAGACCTACAAGCCAAGCCAGGATGAATTGGATTATCTCAAAGATCCCGACATCAAGGAGCTGCGCCGGGGGCGGGGGTGTAGTGCCTGTCACGGCAGCGGTCACATGGGGCGGACAGTGATCTATGAAATCATGCGGACGGATCCGGAGCTGGCCGCCATGATCGGTCGGGACGAAAGCGTGGACAATCTGCTGGCTGCGGCGCGCAAGAGCGGCTTCCAGGATATTTTTTCCAACGCCCGGGCCAAGGTCAAGCTGGGGGAAACCTCGGTATCCGAAGTGATTCGTGTGCTGGGGTATTGAGAGCTGCCATGGCCTTTTTTATCTATCGATTGATCAGCCGGGAAGGTCGGGTTCAGGGGGGATTGACCGATCTGCCCTTCGACAACCCCATCTCCGCCATGACCTATCTGGAGGGGGAGGGCAACACCGTGCTCTATGCCCAGCCTCTGCCAGGCGCCGTAGGGGGAACCCTCGCCTTTCTCGATCAACTGTTCGAACACAAGGTCAAGGCGATGGATGTGGCCGAAGTGTTGAACAACGTCGCCATGATGCTCAAATCGGGTATTCCTCTGGTGAGTGCCCTGGAAGATACTCTGATCAAACACGACAACCCCACCCTGATCAAAGTGGGCCGGGATGTGGTGCAACGGATTAAATCAGGCAGCAGTCTTTCTCAGGCGATGAGCCGCTGGCCGCGTTTTTTTCCCGATACCGCCATCTTTTTGATCCGCATCGGGGAGGAGACCGGCACCCTGGACCGCACTGTTCAGGACGCCTCGGCTCATATCGTCAAGATGGATCGGATCATTCGGGAGACCAAGCGGGCCTTGACCTATCCGGCGGTGATGCTTTCGGCCATCTTTACCGCTGCGGCCTTCTGGCTCTATTTTGTCGTGCCGTTGATGGTGGGGTTGCTCTCCACCCTGGATAAGGATCTGCCCGCCTTGACACGGGGGATTTTGGCGGCTTCCAATTTTTTGCAAAACAATCTCATCGGGGTGATCCTCTTTTTGGTTGTGCTGGTGGTGGGGTTCAAAATCAGCCTCAAAAAAAGCCAATGGTTTCGACGCCGTTTCCACGGATTTTTGTTGGCTATGCCTCCCATCAATAAAATTCTCCACACCTCCAATCTGGCCTTTATCACCGAATATTTTTCCGTGCTTTTAAATGCCGGTGTGGATGCCATGAAAAGCCTGGATGTGCTCCGGGGCTCGGTCAGCAACGAGCTTTATCGGGAGCGCATCGGGGTGGTGCGGGAGAGTCTGGTGAAGGGGGTGGGGTTGCGTCAGGCCTTTACCGACGGTGCTGTCTTTCCCCCTTTGGTGGTGCGTCTCATCGGCGTCGGGGAGCAGAGCGGTCGGCTGGATGAACAGCTGCGTTTTGCCGCTGAAGAGTATGGCAACCGCCTGGATAGCATGATTGCGACCTTGAGCAAGGTGATTGAGCCGGTGGCCCTGGTGATTGGCGGTATTCTCTTTTTGACCCTGCTGGTGGGGATGCTCTTGCCCCTCTATACCATGGGTTAGGCCAGGTTTCGGGTAGGCTTTTAAGAGGCAGGCCGGGATGGTTTAAGGTTGAGCCCGGGGTTGCATATCGAGCCCAGGTTGAAAAATAAAAAGGCCGTGTGAAAACCGATGGAAGGAAGGCTTGAACGTATCATGAAGTCCGTCCCCCAGGTGATGTTGCCACGAAGTGAAAGTTCCTTGGTACGCCAGGCCGGTTTCAGCCTGGTGGAGCTTTCCATCGTCATGATCATCGTCGGGCTCATGCTGGGCATGGGGATCCAAGTTTTTGGCCCGGCCTTTCGCCAAGCCCTGAAGGAAAAAAACGAAGCCATCGTTGCCAGAGCCATCAGAAGCGTCATCGGGTTTGCTGGTTCAGAGGGGCAAATTCCCACTGGGGATGGATTTTTTCAGGTGGTGGCCAGCAATCGGGATGCCCAGAACGCCAAACTCCTCTACGCCTTTGATCCTCTGCTGGATGACCGCCCCGGAGAGATCTGCCGCCGCAATCGGGCCAGCCTGCGGGTTCGTCTGCCAGGTGACAAAACCACGGTGAACAATGTTGCCTTTGTGGTTTGGAGCAAGGGGTATGATGGGGTGGGAAATCTCGGCCTCACACCGGGAGAGGTGGCGGACGACACAGAGGTGACCCTGGCGAGCTATTCCGACGATAACGACGATCTTGTTGGCTGGGCCACCCTCTATGAATTGAAAGCTGCCGCCCAGTGCGGCCCAGCCCTGAAAATCATCACCCAATCCCTCCCCAACCCTTCAGCCAAATCGGGCTCCTATGCCGCTGCCATTCACGCTGAGGGGGGGGTTAAGGGCCAACCGGGTGAGCTTTTGGGCTGGTGTCTTGAGGAGCAGACCGGATCCATCAGCAAACATTTTTTGGTTTCGGCCATGCAGGGTAAAAAAGGCGAGCGCCTGCCCCCCTCCACAGGGTGCAGCCACCAGTCGGGATTTTGGAAGCTGGGCCAGTTTGTCACCATCAAAAGAAACGCAGCCCCTCCCAGTATCGGCTCTGCCCGCTTTACCCTCCACGTGCGGGATCAAAGTCAGAGTGAGCCCGCCGGCAAAAGCTACGACGCCAAATCTTTTGCCATCAACTACGGCTTGTGAGCTTACCGGGAGCCCCTTCCATGCGCGATCCCGGCTCACTGAATATCCGATCCTTCCCTTCGAACCAATCGGGTTTCAGCTTGGTGGGAATGGCGCTGGCGATGATCCTGCTCGGGATCGTCGTTTCCACCGTGGGTTATCTTTTCCCCCGCTATGCTGATTTTTTAAGGGAAAAAAACACCCAACACCTGCAAGCGGATCTACAAGCGTTGATCGGTTTTGCCGCCACCCACGGTCAACTCCCCCCCACCCAAATCAACGGCATTCCCCAGACCTATACCAACGTCATTCCCCAACCCAGGGATGCCTACAACGCCCCGATCCACTATCTGTATGATCCCCAACTGAGCCATCCAGGCAGCCTCTGTGCAGCCAGTTCGACCCCCATCCGGGTGATCAACCAAGCCACCGTGGAAAATGTCGCCTTTGTTCTTTGGAGCAGCGGTTATGATGGCCGAATGCATCCTGTAAAAGGCACGGGTGCGGTGGCGACGGAAGGGGAGACCATCGTGATTCCAACCTATGCCCAAGGGCGGGATGACGGGGTGTTGTGGGCCACTTTGGAGCGGTTACAGGCAGCGGCCCATTGCTCTGGATGAGGGGTAGGGGTATAGCAGTTCTATCTCAAAATTAGACACTCTTCCCTGACTCGTCATCCCCGCGAAGGCGGGGATCCAGGGAGCTGATGATTGCCCTCA
>JADFZT010000095.1 GCA_015232395.1 Magnetococcales bacterium
GGGCCTGATTGAACAGGCTTTTGAGCACCAGGCCGATCAGGGAGAGCTGTACCACCGTCCGCAGTGCTGAAACCGCATTGAAATATTTCTCTCCATGGGAATCAAACTCGCAGTCGTCGCGGCTTTGGGGGCGGGGGCGCTCGCGGTCTTGATCTTCGAAGTGCTCCTCAACGCCACCGCCATGTTCAACCACGGCAATATCCACCTACCGGAAAAGATCGACCGGCTGTTGCGGTTGATGGTGGTCACCCCAGACATGCACCGGGTCCATCACTCGGTGGACGCCCCCTTCACCAACGCCAATTTCGGCTTTAACTTTCCCTGGTGGGATCGCTGGCTGGGCACCTACGCAGAGGGCCATCCGGAGGGTGCCATCCAGATGGAGATTGGACTCAAAGAGTTACAGGATCCACAGCACATAGCCACCCTCCCGGGAATGCTCAAACTCCCCTTTGTGGGTCAGACAGGGGAATACCCCCTCAATCGGCGCGGATAAGGGGAGGAGATAACAGGCTACTGGTTGGTTTGGTGGCTTGGGGGTTGGTGATCGTCAGGAGAGGTCAGGTGAGCCAGGAGGTCAGATCCCGCTGCAATAGCTCCCCCAGCTTGAGGATATCCCCCCGATAAAATTGCTGAAGCCGCTGGCGGTTTTCGTCGCTGATGGGCGCATTTTTTTTGCTGGCGTTGACCTGGCGCAACCAGGCGTCGGGCTGATCATCCACTTCGAGAAACGAAAACAGATCTTGCCGAAAGCCGGGAAAATCCCCAATCATCTCATCAAACAGATAGACCCGCACCCGCTCGGGGCCGAAAAGATCGAGATATTGTTTGACCTGCTGATGGAAAAAACCCTTCCAGAGAATGGCGCTGGGGTGAAAAGGGGAGAGAATTAATTTATTTTGCCGCAGCAGAGGCTCTCCCTGGATCAATAGCTGATCGAAACCTTCCTGATTCAAACCCGCCCCCTGGGAGAGGGAAAAATCGGAATAGGCCCGCTCCACCGGGTTGCGCAGCAGAATCACCACGGGGATGGAACCCAAAAGCTGATGAATCCGTTGAGCCGCCCCCGGAACCCAAAGATAGGAAGGAGAGATCTCCCCCCTGGCCTGGGCAGCCTCACTTCCAGCAAAGAGCTGTTCATACTGGGCAGGGCTCAAGGGATTTTTGGAACCGAGGGCAGGGTGGCGGAAGGTGAAATAATGAATCTCCTTCGGTTGCGCCATAAAAATCCGGGGGTGGCGGCTTAACATGTCGTAGAGGGAGGTGGTCCCGGAGCGGGAAGCCCCCACACCAAGAAAGGTGGGTAACATCTCAAGCTCCCGATAAAGTCAACAATGCGGCCAAGGCTGATCGATCCCACACACTCATCTCACGATTTTCCACTTCCCCGAATCTGGAAAGGCCCCGCCGCCAAAGCCTCTCCCAGCCGCTGACGACCAATCCCCAGCATCCCCTCCCCAGAGAGCCCCTTTTCATACCCCACCACCCCAAAGCTCGCTTCCAGTTTCAGGGCGCGTTTATGGTCATTCAATGCAAAACGCTCTTCTTTCACCAGTGTGGCTATCTTCTGGGCTATCTCCAAGGCTTTTTTCAGGGGGGCTTCCGATAGCAACACCACCAACACCAATTCATCCAGCCGAGCCAATACCGGTCCCTGTCCTACCTCCTGACGCATGCGCTTGGCAAACTTCGACAGAAGCAGGTTCAGCTCCTCCCGGCTCAACTCCCAATCCCGTTGAAAATCTTCCCCGATCCCCACCAAAATCAGAGCGATCCCATCCCGCCCCCTGGGTATCGCCCGCTCCAGATAACGCTTCAGGTGGCCGCCAAAGGCAAACCGATTGGGGAGGGCGGTGAATGGATCGGTGAGCTGTTCATCCCGGGATTGCAGCCAGGCCTCATCCCGCTTGCGGACCTTTTCCTTCAGCTGGGAGAGTTGGTCTAAGCTAGTGGCAACGCGCCTGTCCATCACCCGGGCGTGGTTGAGAAAAGTCCCGGCTTCGTGGAGCAAAAGCCCGGTCAACGCCTCGATGTCGGCCAGGTGGCCCGCTGTTTCCACCCGCTTGGCCAGTTCATGCAGCCCCCCGTCCATGGGACCAAAGGTTTGCAGCATTTCCCGAAAACGCCTGGAGGCTTCAGCCAATGTTTCCTGCATGCCCAACTGTTCATTTTCCCAGGAAGAGCGGGCAATTTCTCCCTGGGTGACAATGCGGCTGAGCAGCGCATGCAGCTCGGACCAGTACCGGGGCTCTTTGTCAGTCAGAGCATCCATTTTTTTTAACGCCTTGGCCAGCCAGGGCTCTTCCCGGGCGAGCAGATGCAATAGCGCCATCAGGTGTTGGATCAACTCAGGGGGCGGGGCGGAAGGGGGAGGAGGAGCGTTAACCCGCTCCTGCATCCAACCGGCGATCTCCCGAATCAGGGGCGTTAGCTTGGTCAAATCCAGGCTGGAATCCTGCTGAATCTTCCGCAGCAGACGCGCCACTACCGCCTGCTTTTCCCGATCCCGGCTGAAAGCGGGCTTGATAAGCTGAGTCAGCAGCCTTTCCGCCATCTCTCGGGCTTCATTCACTTCTGGGGAGCAGGGGGTTTTGACCAGCAGCTCTTTAAGTTCTCGAATAGCCTCCACAGTAGCGGGGGGCGTCTTGCCCAGGAGTTGGCTGATACGATTTAGAGAGGCGATGGTGGATTCCATCTCAGGGGCAACCTTCGAAAGGTAAAAAAGGCGGGGAGATTAACCCTGATGGACCCCCTACCCACACCCGGGTGAGGTGGCTGGATGGAAAGTGCTCCCCTCGGCACGGTCCAATCAATCGGACCAAATCTGAGAGCAGGGGGCGCTTCAAGATAGAGTGAATACCGGTTAGCCACGCGAGTAGCGAGGTTCCCATCAAAGCCCCAACCCCTCTCATCAGAGCCTCCATCCATCATCGTCCGAAGGGTTGGTTTCCGGGGAGCCATGTCCCCCGTCAGCTGTCGCGTCATCAGGGTCGGCTGAATCAGCTTGTGGGGGTGTTTTCATCTCAGGGGATTTGTCTGGACTTTCTCCCCCATCATCAGGTGCTTTTTCCCCTTTTTCCGTTTTTTCCGCTTTTTCCACGGGTTGTTGAGCCCCCTTATCCGACTGGGAAGGCGGTGCAACCACCCCCACCTCCCGGCCTTCCAATTGACGAGCAAGCAACACCCCGCGATCCGCCAGACTGAGCAAAAACTCCTCCGTCATCTCAGGCTCAAAAGCCGCAGCCCCCAATAAACCGCGCACCTCAATGGAATGGCCGTCAAAGCGAAACCGCGTTCCCTGCAACATACGTCGAATGCGCTCTCCCACAGGGGCAAGTTGTTCGAGATGGCACTTGGGCAGTAATATGCCGAATCGATCCCCACTCAAGCGGGTGAGTAGAGCCTCATCAGGCAATAGTTCTCCCAGCCGGGCCGACAAAGCTGAAAAAAGCTTGCGCTCCCCCTTGCGCCCGATTTTGTCGATCAGGGCAGAATGATTTTCCAGATGTACCAGGAGCACCACAAACAGCTCCCCCAGATGGTCCGCCCGCTCCCGATTACGCTCAAAATGGGCCGAAAAAGCGAACCGATCGGGAATCCCCGTAGATGGATCCCGATGATGGTCCCGTCGGGTCTCATCCAGAGCCTCCTCCATCTCCTCCAGACGTACTTCCAGGCGTCGAATCTGATCCTGAACAGTCGCGGAACGTTCCCTCAAGGAGCGGGCATGGCTCTGAAAAAGGCCACACTCCCGCAGGAGCGTTTTGGCGAGCAGATTGAGATCCCCTGACGCCTGCTTTTTTCGCAGACCTGCCAGGGTGGCTGTGATGTTTTTATCTTGGCGTCCCAGCTCCTGCAAAAGGGTGTCGAGCCCATGGGCCAGCTGCAGGACGGTTTTTTTGATGGCGGCTTTTTTAAACTCCCGGGAGGAGGGGGGGAGGGGGGCGGCTGCACAAAGGGCTGTCAGCTGGCGGTCGGCCTCTTGCCAAAAGTCGGCGCGGGCCAATTTTTTTGAATCCGGGGGAAGCTCACCAGGAGCCAGGGAGCGTTCCAATAAAAGCTGCAGCAATCCTTGAACCCGTTCGGGCAGTTCTGCCTGAATCGATGCCGCCTCTCTGGCCGATCCCGCTTTGGCAGGAGCCAGCAAGGGGATGAGCAGCTGGATTTTCCGAGAGATGGTGCCATCCTCCCAGGCGGCGTCATCCACCAACGCCCGGGTCAACCCTTGCAGCTTGGCAGCCCCCCCCCGCTGTCGCTCCAGAGCCGATTTCAGCAGCCCACTGATCAACCCGGCGACATTTTTTCGGGCGCCTTGCACCTCTTTCCGGCAAGGGGCATCAGCCAACAGGCTCTCTACCAAGGCTTTGCCCTGGGCCAGCTCCCGGGGCTTTCCCCCTTCCAGCAGGGTGAGCAGCTCTTCCAGGCGGGGGACCAGACTCGCCATGATCAGTCCGAAGCGAGAAGCGCCGGGAGATCGCTGGCCGAAGAATCCGGCTTGCGATAGAGGGTTCGGGCGGAGAGGGGGGTTAAAAAATGGGATGCGGGTTGCAACACCAATCCCCGCTCAGAAAGCCCCACCTGCCATTTTTTGATCGCCCGCAAGGTGGCTGGATAGGGGTGGCCGATGCCCACGGCACCGTTTTTTTTCAAGGCCCGTTTTTCCAGCTTGGCCAATTGTTTGAGGATCGCGGTTTCATTTCGAACATTATCGATGAAGATATCCCTCTGCGCCCGGGGCACACCGTTGGCCTTGGCTTGGGAATAGCCGACGGTTTTGGTGGAGGTGCGGCTATCCAAAAAATAGAGCCCCCGCTCCACTAAAATATCCATCACCCACGCCATGTGGGCTTTTTTTTCAGTCAGCCTGGAGCCCATATGGTTGTTGATGCCCACCACTTCCGGAAACTTTTTCAGATTTTCGACTAAAACCCGCTGGGTATCCCCTTCATCCATTTCGACGAGAATCACCCCGGGGCCTGGATTGACTTTAGGATAGCCCTTGGGCTCCATAGGTTGATGGAGAATGATCTCCTTGCCCAGCGCAACCCCCAGTTTTGTCACCCGACGAGAGGAAGGTCCTCCAGGAAGCACCGCCAGGGTGATCTCCCCGGGTAGCTTGGCGATCGCTTCGGAAACCTTACCGTTGTAGCCGAGATCATCGATAATCAGAGCCACAGGAATCAGGCCCTTGGTGGCAGTGGTGGTGGGCGTCGTGGTAGTAGCAGGGGAGGTTGCTGTGGATTTGGGAATCCGTGCCAGAGGGGGAATATCGCTGACAGCGTGGGGTGTGCTGGCTGCTTCTGCACCCTCATCCTCTGGTGGGAGGTCTTCCTCGTACAAAATTTCCCCATCAGCGTCATCAGAGCTGGTTTTGCCAGCCCCTGATGGGGTGTGAATGCTGCCCTTGCTTTTTTCCAGGGCCAGGGAGTCGGCCGCTTTGGCGGTCGAGTCTGTTTTTTTCGTGATGGAGGCATTTTTTTTGGCCAAATTGACGCTTTTCAGCATGACCGGCAGCGCCTTGGCCACCGTCAGCTTCAGAGGAGGATCGTCAGCAGCTGCAGAGATGGCGGGGGGGGGCTCTTCGGCTGGTGGGGCCTGTGAGGTGGTGGAACTCTCCTTTGCTGAATCACCCTTCTTTACCGTCGCCGTTTTGAGCGCATCTTCGTTCTCAGAGTCAGATGGTTTTGAATCCTTGTCAGCGGTTTTGTCTGACTCCTCCCCCTCTTCCTTATCACTTTGAGTCGTTTTTTCCTGGGAGTCAGCCTCTCCACTCGGCTCTTCCCCTGCCGACTCCAATACGGCAGCAGGGGATTTGCTGTCATTTTCCAGGTTGGGTAGATGGTTTTCCCCCAGCATGCCCGGGAGCAGCCCCATAAGAAACAGGAGCAGCGCCCCGACCAGGGTCAAACCCCATTTTTGCCAGGCGGGACGTTGTCCCTTAAGGCTGGGGGCGGGCATCTGTGCTGACCGGCCTTAAGGAGCGACGGCTGCAGAGGAGATGCGCTGGTTAAACACCCGATAGCTACGCAAAAGATCCAGGGCTCTCTGGAGTTGATAATCCTCTCCCCGGCGTCCAGTAACCCGATCCGGCTCCTCTTGGGTCTCCCCTTCGACCTCCTCGTCACTATCGTCGGAATTTTCTTCGCCGTTAGGCTTGTCAGCGTTTTCCAGGTGGCCTTTCAGATCGGCCTCCTTGGGGCGTTTAAAGTCAGCCCCACGTTTGCCGGAAAAGGTCAGATCCTCGACCAGGATATCCGGGGTGATGCCTTTGGCCTGGATGGAGGTTCCAGAGGGGGTGTAATACTGGGCCGTGGTCAAACGCAAGCCGGAGCCGTCGGTGAGGGGAATGATGGTCTGCACCGAGCCTTTACCGAACGAAGGGGTTCCCATGATCACCCCTCGGTGGTGGTCCTGGAGAGCACCGGAGACGATTTCCGATGCCGAGGCGGAACCGGCATTGATCAGGACGACGATGGGCGCTCCTTCAGCCAGATCCCCTTCTTCGGCATCAAAGGACATGTCTTTCCCGGGAATGCGACCCTTGGTGTAGACAATGCGCCCCTTGTGCAGGAAGGCATCGGCCACATGAACCGCCTGGTCCAGAAGACCGCCGGGATCGTTACGCAGATCAAGCACCAGACCTTTGAGTTGTCCTTTGGGTACCTTTGCCTTTAATTCACCGATCGCTTTTTCCAGCAGGGGTAGCGCCTGCTCGTTAAACTGGATGATGCGAATGTAGGCGATTTCACCCTCTTCAAGGCGCCACTTGACACTCCGAATTTTGATGATGTCCCGGGTGATGGTAAAAGTCAGCGGTTTGGGCTCCCCCTGGCGGACGACAGTGAGGGTCACATCCGTCCCCACCTTACCCCGCATTTTTTTGACCGCTTCCATCAGGTCCATGTCCTGGGTGGACTCATCCTCAATTTTGACGACCAGATCACCTGCTTCCATACCAGCTCGAAAGGCCGGTGTGTCTTCGATGGGAGAGACCACCTTGATGGCCCGATCCCCTCGGGTAATCTCAATGCCCAACCCACCAAACTCCCCCTTGGTATCCACCCGCATTTCCTTGAAGCTTTCCGGGGTGAGGAAGGAGGAGTGGGGATCCAGGGTTTTCAGCATGCCGTGGATCGCCCCGTAGAGGAGTTCTTTTTCGTCAACTTCCTCCACATAATTTTGCTTGATGAGGGCGTAGACCTCCGAAAAGACCTTCAATTTTTCGTAGGTCACTTGGCTGACCGCCATGACATTGCCAGCCAGGGCATGCAAGCCCACCAGGACCGTCACGACCATGACAAGGAAGAGATGGGGGCGTCCCCCTCGGAAAAGCGTTTTCATTGCAACTCCCTATTGTTGAGAACCCCTGCCGATCCATGGGATTTCCCAGGGGATGGAACGTGACATCGTGGGTTTAAAATGGTTTATCTCGGCTCATTAAAGCGCCGGTATTTTTCCAAGGATACAGCATTTTTCGGATGAAGGCATTTTCGAGCTTTGCATATCAAGGACCAACTTGCCTCCATCCCTTCCGGGTCCACTCTTTGGCGCTCCCCTTCGGCGTCTTGTTTTGTCTCTTCGGGGTGGTTTGTTTCAGCTCCCCGGGGTGACCCGCCTAGACGGGTGTTATTTTTTTAAAGATGCAAGCCACCGACCGGGTTTGTCGGAGTGACCGTTGCGGCGGATTTCGAAGTAGAGCCCCGCAACCCCCTCCATGGAACCCGTATCCCCCACTTCAGCGATCTTTTGGTTGGCAGCGATCCAATCCCCCTGTCCCACCAACAGGCGACGGTTATGACCATAGAGGGAGTAGATATGGTTGCCATGATTGACGATCAACAACAGACCATACCCCCGGAACCAGTCGGCGTAAACCACCTGTCCCTGGAAAACCGCTTTTACCGGCGATCCTTCCCGAACTTTAAAGAAAAGACCGGAAGATTTGGCAGCCCAGGCTCCCTTCACCGGACGGGGCAGTTTGCCTTTTTTTCGTTGGATCCGACCAAAGGTTTGGGTTTTGGCAACGGGGGCACGATTCAAGGCCTCACCCAGCTCCACGACAAAGCCTGAGAGATCTTCCTGGGCTTTTTTTAACTCAGCCAGCTTTTGTTGTCTGAGGCTGCCCTCTTTTTGAACCCGCTTGAGCAGGACGATGCGCTCTTCCCGCCGGGAAAGCCAGAGGTCGTGTTCATCCTTGAGATCCTGGGTGAGTTGTTGCAGGTGGCTCAGGGTTTCCTGATGAAGCGCTATCGATTTTTGCAGCTCATCCTGGGCCAGACGCAATCCCTGAAATCGCCGATTACGCTCCCGAATGAGGTGACCAAAATAGACCACGCCCTGCTGAATGCGGGCGCTTTTTTCTCCGGAGAGGGCAACCTTGAGCAGCCCCTGATCCCCCAGGCCGTAAAGCAGGCGCAGGTGGGCTGCCAGCTCCTCCTGGCTTTGGGAAAGTCGCCCCAGATTTTCTCCGACCCGATCTTCCAGCAGGGGCAGCCTATCTTCGGCGTCCTTGAGCTTTTGGGTGAGGGTGTCGAGGCGTTCCTTGCCGGAGGAGAGTTTGCGATCCAGGCTTTCCAGTTCAGCGAGGAGAGATTTTTCCTCCCCCTTGGTGCGGCGCAGGGCCTGTTTTTCCTTTTGCAGCGTACCCACTACCTGTTTTAAGGCATTCCGCCCCTGTTCCAGGCTGTGGGGTTTTTCCGTGGCTTTTGCCGGGGAGGCAAGGGTAGGCAGCCCACTCCAAGGGACCAGCACAACGGCCAGGAAGGCGATGAAAAACCACTTGCTGGTGAGTGGGCTATAGATCCGCATCGCCTTCCAGGGTCACCAGGGGTTGGCCGCTCATGGCTTCGGGTTGGGGCAGCCCCATGAGGCGCAGCAGGGTCGGGGCGACGTCACACAGACGACCATCCACCAGTTGACCCGGTCTGCCCAGATAGAGCAGGGGGGCCGGGTTGAGGGTGTGGGCGGTGTGGGCCTGATTGGTTTGAATATCCACCATCTGGTCGGCGTTGCCGTGATCAGCGGTGAGCAGCAGTTCGCCACCGGCCTTCAGGATGGCATCGGCCAACTGTCCCAGGCAGTGATCGACGGTTTCGATGGCCTTGACCGCCGCCTCAAAATCACCGGTATGTCCCACCATATCAGGATTGGCATAGTTGACCACCACCAGATCGAACGATCCCTGACCGAGTTTTTCAATGACGCGATCCGTCAGCTCCTGAGCAGACATGGCGGGCTGGTGGTCATAGGTGGCGACATCGGGGGAGGGGATCAACAGCCGCTCCTCCAAGGGAAAGGGGGCCTCTTCGCCACCATTGAAAAAATAGGTGACGTGGGCATATTTTTCGGTCTCTGCCGCCCGTAGCTGTCGCCAGCCTCGTTTGGAGACCTCTTCGGCCAGGATGTCGTGGAGCCGCTCCGGGGGGAAAGCGACCTGGATATTTTGCAAGGTTTCGTCATAGAGGGTGAGGCAGAGAAAAGCGCTCAGCTGGGGACGCAGGCTGCGTTTAAATCCGGTAAAAGCCCCGTCACCTTCCTCGGGATCCAAAAAGGCGTGACTCATCTCCCGTACGCGATCAGCGCGAAAGTTGAGCATGAGCACGGCATCTCCATCGGAGACACTTTGAGGCGGGGTGCCATCCGCCAAAATCAGGGTAGGCTGCACAAATTCGTCATCTTCTCCCCGATCATAGGCGGCTTGCAGACCACTCAGGGGGTCTGACGCCACTTCTCCTTTTCCAGCCACGAGCATGTCGTAAGCCAGCTGCACCCGATCCCAGCGCTTGTCCCGATCCATGGCATAGTAGCGGCCACAGAGGGTGGCGATGCGACCGGCGCCGATTTTGTCGAGCCCTGCTTGAAAATTGGAGATGTATTCCATGGCGGAGCGGGGGGGGGTATCCCGGCCATCGAGAAAACCATGGACGAGGATTTTTCCAGCTCCGAGTTTGGCGGCGCTCTCCACGGCGGCCAGGAGATGATCGGTATGGGAGTGGACCCCTCCTGGAGAGAGCAGCCCCATGATGTGGACTGCTCCTCCAACAGCGACGGCTTTTTCGATGGAGGAGGTCAGTGCGGGATTGGTTTGAAAGGTGTTGTTTTTGATGGCCAGGTTAATTCGGGTATAGTCCTGATAAACAATGCGCCCGGCCCCCAGGTTGAGATGCCCCACCTCTGAGTTGCCCATCTGACCGTCGGGCAGACCCACATGCCCTCCGCTGGTTTGCACCAGAGCGTGGGGGCGGGTTTGCCACCAGTGATCGAAGTGGGGTGTTTTGGCGTGAAAGATGGCGTTGTGATCCCTTTCGTCACGGATCCCCCAGCCATCCATGATCACGAGGGTCATTGGTTTGGGGCGCATGGGCTCCTCATCGTCGGGTGTGGGGTGATTGAGGGTAGAGAAATCAACCCTTTGGTGAAAGGGATGGCAGATGGGATTTGGCCACCTGATGAGAGGGTAAGAGTGGATGGTTGCATGGCAGCCTTAATCCGGGGGATAGCCGGAGCGGTATTGGATGCATCCTTATTCGTGTTGGGTTGGCGTTTTTTCCCGGAAGTTCCTGACTGGCATTCCAATGATGGCATTTTCCGGAATCCGTTCCATTCAGGTAGGGCTTGGTTAACGCGATCCACCACATGAAAAGGGATTCTAACATCCACAACCGGTGGATCCAACCGGGCTTGCTTGGGCTGCAAAAGAAGAGGCTTGCTGAGAGTTGAATGTTTCCAGTGCGTCTAGACGCTTGTCAAGCACCCAAGGATTGGGTAGAGTCCGCACCAAGCTGCAAGCTTACAGGAGGAGTGCCGGAGCGGTTGAACGGGACGGTCTCGAAAATCGTTGTGGGGGCGACTCCACCCAGGGTTCGAATCCCTGCTCCTCCGCCATCTTTGCCATTTAAATTCATAGTGTTACACGGTTTCAATTCTTCCTCGGGACCGTTTTGGGACCATCCAGCCCCGCCCCCGGGTGTTCCACTCCCCTTGAACTTTCGTTGCAGACGATCCGAAATCCCCGGATCCTCCTCCTGAATCCATCTGGCATATCGCTTTAAAAGAACCTGCATCGTCGCATGGCCCATCTGTTTGGCAATCCAGGTGGGATTTTCTCCCGATGAGAGCAAAATGGATGCATAGGTGTGGCGAGTCTGGTAAAGCCCCCTGTGTAGTACGCCAGCCCGCTTCAGGGCCGCTTTCCAGATACGTTTGGTCACTTGGTTGTCATTCAGCCAAGGGGAGCCATCCCAATCGGTGCGGAAGATTTCCCCACCCTCCAGAAAGGTGCGGGCCTTCTGATCCTGTAGCGCCTCCAGAGCCGGGGGGAGCAATAACACCTCCCGATCCCCCGCCGTGGTCTTGGTCACTTTGAGATGGCCCCGCACATTGGCCCGGCGAATCCGGATTACCCCCTTCAGGGCGTCCACGTCGGACCACTTCACGGCCAGTAACTCGGAAGTTCTCAATCCGGTCCAGAATGCGAACTGAACCATATTCCGGGCCTGTGGAAAGCCCATTTTGGAAAGGGCCTCCAGAATCGCTTTTCGTTCATCGGGGCGGAAGGGATCCGGTTCCTTGGTCCGGACAGGCAGATTTCGGACACGGGAGGTTGGGTCATGATCAATCCGCCCTTCGGCAAAGGCATCCTTGAAAATTCCCCTCATACCAATTTGCAATCTAATGGGTGATATTTTGCAATATATGGAAAGCTGGTCATTGAACGAATTCTGCTTGGCTGATCGCTCAATTGATTTAACCCTGTCACCAAAGCGTTCTTCACATCATCGAGACTGTCGAATGCTTTGTTGTGAAAGTGTTTTTCTCGTAATTCCTCCCAAATATGTTCGGTGGGGTTCAATTCCGGACTGTGTGATGATTGCTGAATGAAGCGGATATTCTCCGGAATACGCAGTTCATTGGAAAGATGCCAGCCGGCACCGTCGATCAACATGATTACGAAATAATCATTAAAATCTTCAGATACTTGCGTCAGAAACAATGACATCATTGCCGTGTTGTCCCACGGAAGAAGCAATGCGGTCATGCGGCCCAGCAAAGGTGCCACGGCAACAAAAGCGTACAGGTACTGTCGGACAACCTGGTGAGGGGCGAATGGCCGTTCCCCTGGTGGCGACCAAGCGCGCCTTGTGTCGCTTATGCGCCCAAAACGGCCCTCATCCTGGACCATAATTACGACAGGCCGTTGGTCCTCCGGGTCTTGAGTGGCTTTTTGTTCCTCAACCAGTTTTGGAAATTTTTTTAAAAGCCTCCTGCTCATCAAGGTTGGCTTGGACATGTTGAGGGCGAGGAACCACCTTCCTCCATCCGTGACGCTTCAATAATCTGTAGGTGCTGCTGATATGGGCCGCGCGACCAATCCGGTCTTCCAATGCAATATGAATTTCCTTGGCGGTTGCAATCTGGCCCGCAAGGGCTTTCGTCTTGAACGGAGAAAGAAAACTCTCCTCTTCGTCCAACGACAGATTTGCCCGGTATCGGCCACCTTTCCCTGGCCCAGTTAACGCATCTGGTCCATGACGGTTGTACTGGGAAATCAGATTGTGGACAGTCTGTTTCGCTAGCCCAGTATGTTGGGCAATCTCTTCAGCTGGCCGTGGGTCAACTGTGGCATTCAAAATAACAAGCCACTTCTGCACCTTCCAAAATCCGGTTGTTTCCTTGATGTGCTCCTGAATTTCTTCCTTTGTCAGGTGAGCTACGACTTTCGTCACTTTTCCCATGGCTGCCTCCTTTGTGGTTATGGAAGCAGTCTATTATTTTACCTCTTAGTTTGCAAATTGGTATGAGTTCCTGCCCCGTAATGGACGCTTACCGTTTCCCGCTATTGGTTTTTGTCTTCGGCTCATATAAAAAATCGTTCAGGTCGGTCGGCATGATTGTTTCCCTGTCTTTTTATGTGCCATGTCAGATATTTTATGGAACGCCAGTACATTCAAGTAAATCATAATCTGTATCACTGCTTGTGAAAGAACCATGCCTATTGGAGAGTTGAAAATGCGAAGGCCAAAGTTAGATTTATCGTAGGCTGGTGGTGTGACCGCAAAAATAAGCACACTGTAAGTGATAACTAAAAAACCAAACACGCTTGTGCCAAGATCAAGATTTCTTTTGTCAATATCTTTGTTGATGGGTTTTGTTACTGCAATATCATACCATGTTTTTGAATAAATCAAGCACACTATTAAAGAGCAGGTTGAAAAAAAAAGGCTGACTGGAGCCAGTGTAGGCATCATGTGTGAGTATTCAATATACGATGCAGACCAGATATCACTAATTGGGTGAAAATAATCTATGAAAGTTTGCCAGTATGTCGGGTGACTTGAGTGGTCATATATGAAAACAATAAATATGGTAGATATGATATGAGCAAGAGCTATTTTCATGTAAAGCAACAACCCTTTCTCACTCCATTTCTCACTCCCCCATGCGTATGTTTTATCCACCGTATTATCCTTTGCAGGGCAGGTGTCGTTGGGTGAAGTGATTGGCTTGTTCGTTTTTGTCATTTTAATTTATAGGCTCGGAAACCGGAATGGTGGGTGTGCAAGCCCGTGTAGCTCGCAGTGAGCTTGCAAACCGCATCAATCGGATCATTCCCCACCATTGATTTTTTCATTATGCTCATATTTTATCTCAACCGGGTAGGAGCCCCGCCGTAGGTACAGATGCAACCATCCGCAGAATCGTTGCTGGATGATGTCCATACCACCGCTTACAGGTCTCTCCCTCCAATCCTACCGCCAACCCTAGTTTTCTACAACCCATCCCGCACCGGCCAGACATAATTCCCACGTAACTATTCAGCTTCGTTAGACTGCATGAAGGAGGGCCGCTGACCTTCAAACAGCAATTGCAGGGCTTCGGA
>JADFZT010000096.1 GCA_015232395.1 Magnetococcales bacterium
CTCCCCGGGGGGGGGAAAGACAAGGTCAACGGCCTAAAACCTTGGGCTCTGCCCAAACCTGCCAAAGGGTCTAGACCCTTTGGAATCCCGACAAAATCACGTTGTGATTTTGTCATGTGTCTGATTTTGGTTTGGTATGTCTTTACCAGGAACTGGCTGAACAGTCAGGCTGATGGTGACAGGGCAAGAATCTCTGCAATCCGATTGGCCGCCTCACCATCCCCAAAGGGATTGTGAGCCTGGGACATCTGCTGATAGCTGGCTGGATTTTCCAGGAGTTCCAGCACTCCGCTGACGATGCGTTCCCGATCAGCTCCCACCAGACGGGAGGTGCCAGCTACAATGGCTTCCGGGCGTTCGGTGGTGTCCCGCATCACCAGCACCGGCTTGCCGAAGCTGGGAGCCTCTTCCTGGATGCCGCCGGAGTCGGTGAGGATCAGGGTGGAGCGGTCGAGGAGAGCGACGAAGGAGAGATAATCCAAGGGGGGGGTGAGGAGAATGTTGGGGGTGTTTCCCAACATGGACCGGACAGGCGCCAGAACGTTGGGGTTCAGGTGGACCGGATAGATCAGCAGCAGCTCTGGGCGTCGGCTGGCGATCTCCTTTAAAGCCTGGCAGATTTCCTGAAACCCCTGGCCAAAATTTTCCCGCCGGTGCCCCGTGATCAGCAGCACCTCGCCGGTTCCTGCCAGATGCGCCTGTATTTTTGCATGGGCTCTCTCTCCCGATATCCCCTGTAAGGGATGTTCGGTGAGATGGTTTCCATTCAGGCGTGCCCGGACCATCAGCAGGGCGTCAATAACGGTATTGCCGGTCTGATGGATTCTCTCCCGGGGAATCCCTTCCGCCAAGAGATTTTTCACCGCAGCCTCTGTCGGGGCAAAATGAAATCGGGCCAAGCGTCCCACCAGCTGGCGGTTGGCCTCTTCCGGAAAGGGATATTGGAGATCGTGGGTGCGTAATCCCGCTTCCACGTGGCCCACCGGAATGCCGGCATAAAAGGCTGCCAGAGCGGTGCTGAAAGCGGTGGTTGTATCCCCATGAACCAATACTACATCCGGCTGTTCCTGCTGCAACACCTGGGTCAAGGCGGTCAATATCCGGGCAGTCAGGCTCGGCAGATCCTGATCCGGAGTCATGAGGTCCAAATCGTGATCCGGATGGATGGCGAAGAGGTCGAGAACCTGATCCAGGAGGGAACGATGTTGGGCGGTGACGCACACCACACCCTGTAATTGGGGGTGATCGGCAACGGCCTTGACCACCGGGGCCATCTTGATCGCCTCGGGGCGGGTACCAAAAACGGTGAGAATTTTTTTCACGTTTCGTGCTTCCCCTCCTGATCTCATCCCACCCCCCTTGGGTTGGAGTGAAACAAAGAGTGCGATGGAATAGAGCCACGTTGGGGTGGCTTCCATGCCCCCTTTCCTATTTTTCCAATGTTTCAGAAAAAATATCGAGCAGTTTACGGGAGGTGTGGCGGACATCGAAAGAGGCTCCGTAGGCCTGATCCATGACCGGTGGGCGGCCTCCAGTCGCCAGCTCTCCAAGGCAGGCTGCAAGCCCTTCTATCTCTTGGTGACGAAATTGCCATCCCCCCAGCTGGGAGACCACCCGTTGGGAAGGGCTGCCCCCTGGCGTTAAGGCGATCACCGGGCGGCCACTGCCGATATAGTCGATGAGCTTGGAGGGCAGAAAAGGGGATTCCTCAAGATCGGCATCCAGCAGCAACAGACAATCCGCCCGGGACATTCTGGCCAGGCTTTCGGCATATGAAACGGGCGGGGTGAGGGTGACCCACTCCTGAACCCCGTAGCGATTGACCAGCCCTTGCCAATCTTCCCGGGAATATCCGGCATACCCCCCTACTCCGCCGATGGATTCAAAGATAAACCGCCCGGCCAGTTCGGGGTGGTGTTCCTTCAGCCACGCCAACGCCCTCAACACCGGCTCCGGATCCCGGCTGGGATAGTAGGCTCCGATGTGGCTCAGGATGAAAGGATTTTGTGGATGCTTCGTTGGGATTTCCGGGCTCAGTGGCTGGGGGGGATAGAGGGCTGCCTCATAGCAGTGGGGAACCACCCGCCCCAGGCGTTGAATCGACTCCGGATAATGGCGGAGGGTGCGCGCCATCAGCTCTTCGCTGACAAACACCGCCCGGTCGCAATTTTCCAGGACAAACCGCTCCCCGGCCAATATTTCCCGGGCCGCTTTGGGGGAGGGATCGTGGAAGGGATCGTCAACGATGGGGTCGCTGAAATGAGCCACAAAGGGAACGCCCAACCGGCGTTTGAGAAAGGCCCCCAAAAAATTGCTCACCATGGGTTTGGCAAAGGCAAAAACGATATCGAGCTGGTGTTGGTCGATGAGGGGGGCTGTCTGGCGATAGATTCTTTCCAGATAGAGCTGTTTTTCCCAGCGGGAGACGAAGGGGAGCTGTCGCCCCAGCCAGGAGCGAGGGGGCTTGGGAATGCGTTTGACCGCAACCGGAATCTCCCAGGGGGTGCCGGTTGCGTAGCCCACCACCATTGGATCGACCCCCTGCCGCTGCCATTCGGGAACCATCTTGCCGATGAGGATTGCCTGGGGCCGAAGCTGGGGGGGGGTCCAAAAGCTCAGGCAGAGGGGTTTCACGGGAGCATCCTCTGGGGTTGGGCAGGGGGGGGATAACCGGGTTGGAAGTAGATTGTGGAGAGAGAAGTTCCCGGGGTCGTCCCATCAGGCCACCGGCAGGTTCCAAGCCATTGTTCCAAGAGCTGCAACCGGTAGGAGACCCTGCTCACCTCCCCTCCCCCTCGGGCCATTCGGTGATGCCCTGCATCCGGCACATCCGTTCGAACCAGGCCCCCTTTTCTTGAAGCAGGCTCTGCCAGGTGCCTTGCTGAATCACCTTGCCCGCACCCAAGACATAGATATGATCGCAATCCCGCAGGGTGGAGAGGCGGTGAGCGATGAGGATCAGGGTGTTGCGGCCCCGGAGTTGATTCAGGCTTTTTTGCACACAGGCTTCCGACTCGCTGTCGAGGGCGGAGGTGGCTTCGTCAAAAATCATCAGGGGGGGATCCCGGTAGATTTCCCGGGCGATGGCGAGGCGTTGCCGCTGGCCCCCGGAGAGCTTGATGCCCCGATCCCCTACCAGGGCTTCGAATCCTTCTTGGGAGCGTTCGATAAAGTCGAGACAAAAGGCGAGCTGTGCCGCCTCCTGGATGCGTTTTTGACCGCTCGGGGTTGTGGCTGCCTTATCCCACATGGCGATGTTGTTGCTGAAGGTGTCACTGAAAACCACCGGCTCCTGGGTGACATAGCCGAAAAACTTGCGCAGAGTCACTTTGTCGAGATTTTGATAATCCTGTCCATCAAAGACTACCCGGCCCGATTGAGGGGGGAGCAGGCCGGTGATCAGATCCACCAGAGTGGACTTGCCCGAGCCGGATTCACCGACAATGCCGATGGTGGCGTTGCGGGGAATGGTGAGATCGATCCCTTTCAACACTTCATGCTCACCAAAGGCGAAGTGGACATCCTTGAGAGCGATCTCCTGGTTGAATTGAGTGATCTTTTTTCCACCAGGGGGCTCGATATTGTCCCGAAGCTCTTGCCGGGCGTTCATGACGATGGAAACCGCACCGGTGGTGCCGTTAAATTTTTGCCAGTTGCTCTGGAAAGCGAAGACCCGGTTCAGGGTGCGGTTGAGGAGCAGCAGGGTCACCAGAATGGCGGTCAGTTGCTGGCCGCGATATTCCACCAAAAAATAGAGCACCCCGGCAAAAATCAGAATGGAGATGGGCTCCAGCAGGGTGGGTGTCATTTCGTTCAACAGGCGCAAACGGATGATATATCCCTCTTCCCGGTGAACGGCATTGGTGAGGGAGCGGGCGGGATTGTTGAAGCCGGAGGTGGCCTTCAAATATTTAAAATGGTAGATGAACTGCAAAAAGCGATTTTGGATTCCCTCTGCTGCTTCGGAGATACGCAGGGAGAGGGTACGGACCTTGTTCAGAAGTCCCTTGAACAGATAATAGACCCCTCCCCCACAGACGATGGCCAGGAGGCTTACCTGCCAGTTGACAAAAAAGGAGACCACCAGATAAACACTGATATCGATGATGGAGACCAGGGCGTTGACAAAAGAAAAAAAACTGCCGGTGGCCCGGGGGATTTCGGTGGTAATGAGATTGTTGAAAAAGCCGATCTTGGCTTGGATGAAAAAGGGATAACGCATGTTGCGGAGTCGGTCGATAATATCGATCCGCATCTCAGAACTCAGCCGGGTCAACACCCGGGCGGAGATCGCGGCATAAACGATTCTAAAAAATGCCTTCAGAGAAAAGAGGGCGATGATCATCAACAGAAGCACCCCCAGGGAGGGTTCGATACCCACCGCTGTAAGCCCTTCAAAGATGGCTCGGGAATAGCCGTTTTGTTCCGTCGCTCCGGTCTGAAAATCGAGAATCGGCAGCACCATGGCGATACCCAGGCCATCAAAAACCCCGGATAGAAACACCACCCCGATCAGCAGCAGCAGGCGGTGGCCGCTCAGTTTGGAAAAAATTTTAAAATAGTGAAAAAGTGAACGCATCGGTCACAGGCAAAGGGTGGATTAATCAGGGGGTGGCGGACCTTTTGGGGAGCCACCCGTGTGGCACACAGAGAAGCCGTCCGGTTTATTTTTTATTGGAAGCCAGCTCAACAAAGGTGTCAGCCAATCCCGAGACCACTCGGGTAAAGGCAGCATAGTCGATTTTATCCGGTGTGTCTTCGGGTTGGTGGTAGTGGGGATAGCGATAGGGAGCGGTGTCGGTGATCATGACCGCTGGGATGTCATATTCCCAAAACGAAGCGTGATCGGACCAATCCACCCCCGGGATAAAGCTGGGGGCTGCCAATCCTTCGGAGGGAATGGTGGCATGGTGGCGAAAAATCCCCAGGGTTTGGTGGAGCAGGGAGCGGGAGGGCGGATTGGCCACAAAGGCGATAAAATGGCCCTGATTGGGATAGATCAGCCCCAAGGGAAAGGGATAGCTCTGGCTGTGGGGTCTGTTGCTGAAATAGCCGATGGTCTCCAGGGCATACATGGCGGTGATGCGCTCCCCCGCAGCCTGGCTCTCCCGGGCATACACCTGGCTGCCCATCTCCGGGGTTTGAAAAAAGGGGGGCTCTTCGTTGACGAAGGCCACCAGGCGAATGGTCTGGTGGAAGGTTTGACCTTGGAGGAGTCGGGCCAGTTCCAACAATCCCGCCACGCCGGTGCCGTTGTCGTTGGCCCCAGGGGAGGCGGGGACGGTGTCATAGTGGGCCCCGATGACCATCACCCCACGCTCAGGATCTCCACCGGCCAGTTCCACCTCCAGGTTATAAACAGCGCCTTCCATACGCTGCCCGGCCTCCCCCTCCAAGGCATAGGGGCGTCTGGTGACCGGCAGACCCATGGCTTTGAAATGCTGTTCGATATAGGCAACACTTCGTTCCAGGGTGCCTGGATGCCAGACGTTGCGCTCACCGATTGTGTCAGCCAGATAGTGGACGTGGTTTTTTAGACGCTGGGAGAGCGCCATCTCCTGGCGGGTGAGAGGGGGAGGTGCGCCTTCAAAGGAGTCTCCCGGCATATCTGAGACAAAAAAGAGCATGCCCCAGATCAAAATGATGACGAGTAGGATACTGCCCAATACAGCCATGGATTTGCATGCTCCCTATTTTTAAAAACAAGCATGATAAACTTGGATTCAATCTCAGATAGGTTTTGCAGCACATCAAAAAAATTTGATAAATCACAATGTTTGCTTAGCAGATTTTACCATCCACGACCATGAATTATCATCCTGAATCCGGCCGTTGGGCGTGTGTGGCTGGTGCAGGATATTGGTTTGCAGGATTTCCGGGAGCGTGTGACTCGGAGCTTCATTGCAGTTACAATCAATGACACTGAAACTGTTTTCTCTTTTTATGCCGGACAGCCAGCAGGAATCCGGATAGCCAGCAGGAATAATGATGCTGGGCCGTCAGGGCAGGGAAAATCCATGATCGATTTGGCATGCTCTCCTGAAAAAAATTGGCCTTCACCCAACCGGGTTACCCTGGTGGTTTATCCTCTCTTTGGAGCGCTGACAAGATGACCGGTCAACCCCCTTGCCGATTTTGCGAGCGCCCTTTGCGGCATGTTTTTGCTGATCTGGGGGAGACCCCCCTGGCCAACAGCTATCTGGAGCCGGCCCAGCTCAACCAGATCGAACCCCGCTTTCCTTTGCTGGCCCATGTGTGTGAGGGGTGTTATCTGGTGCAGTTGCAGCAGTTTGAGGCGCCGGGGGATATTTTTGGGGATTATGCCTATTTTTCCTCTTTTTCCGAAAGCTGGCTTGCCCATGCCCGGAGCTATTGCCAGGAAATGTTGCGGCGGCTTTCACTTAAAGCCCCAGCCCGGATTATCGAAATTGCCAGCAACGACGGCTATCTGCTGAAAAATTTTCTGGGGCGGGGTTTCGATATTTTGGGTATCGAGCCTGCGGTCAACGTCGCCATCGCCGCCCGGCAGGCAGGGGTCACCACCATGACCCGCTTTTTTGATTTGAAGCTGGCTCGGGAGATGGCCAGTCAAAATAAACAGGCGGATCTTTTGATCGCCAACAATGTGATCGCCCATGTGCCGGATCTGAACGATTTTATCCGGGGCATCAATATTTTGTTAAAGCCGGGGGGGGTCTGCACCCTGGAATTTCCCCACCTGCTCAACCTGATGCAGGAAAACCAGTTCGACACCATCTATCACGAACACTTTTCCTACTTTTCCTTTTCCACCCTTTTTAAAATATTTACCCATCACGGGCTGACGCTGTTCGATGTGGAAACCCTCCCCACCCATGGGGGATCCCTGCGGGTTTATGCCCGTCATACCAATGTAGCCCAGCCTGCCATCACCCATCGGGTGACCCAGATGCGACAAAAAGAGGCGAAGTTTGGCCTTAACCGCATCGGTACATATGCCAACTTTGGCAAAAATATCGAAAAGGTCAGGGCCGATCTATTGGTGTTTTTGGCCCAGGCCAAGCAGCAAGGCAAAACAGTGGTTGGTTATGGCGCACCAGCCAAGGGCAACACCCTGCTCAACTATTGCCGCATATCCAGCGATCTCATCAGCTATACCGTGGACAGGAGTCCCCACAAGCAGGGGCGGTTTTTGCCGGGGACGCGGATTCCTGTTCTGAATCCCAAAAAAATTCAGCAAACCCGGCCCGATTACCTGCTGATCCTACCCTGGAACCTGAAGGGGGAGATCATGCAGCAGATGAAATCGATCCGCAGTTGGGGGGGGAAGTTTGTCACGCCCATTCCCAAGCTACAGATATATTGATGGCCTCAGTCACCCACAGGCACCAACCACCCCTCTTTCCCAGCGGATTTATCCATGCGTTTCGTCCCGACCCCATTTCACGATGCCTGGATCATCGAACCAACCCCTTTTACCGATGAGCGGGGGAGCTTTGCCAGGGCCTATTGTGAACGGGAATTTCAGGAAAAAGGGCTCAACACCCGCTGGGTGCAGAACAATCACTCCATCAACCATCAACGGGGTACCCTGAGGGGGCTCCACTATCAATCACCTCCCCATGAAGAGATCAAAATTGTTCGGTGCCTGGTGGGAGCGGTCTTTGATGTCATCGTGGATCTGCGCCAGGAATCTCCCACCTATCTCACCTGGCAGGGATTTGAACTTTCTGATCGTAATCAGCATTCCCTCTATGTTCCAGCGGGGTTTGCCCATGGGTTTCAGACCCTGACGGATGGTGCCGAACTTTATTATCACATGTCCTGTTTTTACCATCCTGAATCAGCCACAGGGGTGCGCTGGAACGATCCGAAATTGAATATTGCCTGGCCGTTGGGTGAATCCCATATTTCTGACAAAGACCGGAACCTGCCTTTATTGACAAACCCTCATACCTGACAACTCATCCTGTTCCATCACCAAAGGTTGGGATCCCATTTCTGAAAGTAGCTCTTCCTCACTCCTAAAAAGCCTCTCAACTTCCCCAAAGCGCCCTGGCCCCAATTGGCAGCAGGATGGATTCCATGATAGATTTATAGGGCTTTCGGTGATCCACCGAGCCTGATGCTTGAGGGGAAATCCGATAGATATCTGCATCCCACCAAAACCACATTCCCGGCATCCCCGGGTCGAGGGTGAAAAAGAGAGTCATGAAAGCGGTGATCCTGGCGGGGGGGCTTGGCACCCGCATCAGCGAAGAGACCCACCTGCGCCCCAAACCCATGGTGGAGATCGGTGGGCGACCCATTCTCTGGCATATCCTGAAAATTTATGCCGCCCACGGCATTCATGATTTTATCATCTGCTGTGGCTACAAGGGGTATGTGATCAAGGAATATTTTTCCAACTATCTGATGCATATGGCCGACGTCACCTTTGACCTGGCCAACAACCGCAGCGAAATCCATCACCACACCGCCGAACCCTGGCGAGTCACCCTGGTGGATACCGGGGCCGATACCATGACCGGTGGCCGGATCAAGCGGATAAAAAAATATCTTGGGGAGGATGATTTTTGCCTCACCTATGGGGATGGTGTGGGAGATGTGGATATCCGGGGGTTGATCGCTCACCACCACGCCCATTCCTCTCTCGCTACCGTGACCGCTGTCCGCCCCTCTGGCCGCTACGGCGCGTTGGAGATGGAGCAGGATCGGGTGACCCGCTTTCGGGAAAAACCGGAGCAGGGGGAGAGTTGGATCAACGGCGGTTTTTTTGTCCTCTCCCCCAAGGTGTTGGACTATATCGAAGGAGACGCCACCCCCTGGGAGGGAGAGCCCCTCACCCGCCTGGCTCGGGAGGGGCAACTCTCAGCCTATCGCCACCGGGGATTTTGGCAGGCGATGGATACTTTGCGGGATAAAAAACAGCTGGAAGCGCTCTGGCTATCGGATCATCCCCCCTGGAAGGTGTGGTGAAGGGGGTGAGGATCCCCATGCAAAATGATGGCTGGCTGGTTAAAAACAAGGGGGGCCTGGTTGGATTTTTCTCGCCAAGAGCCCCGGCACAGCGCCGATGAACGATCTCTCCAGCGGTTCAGAAATCCATCGACCCTACTGTATCTGGGGGGCGCTGGGGCATGCCAAGGTGTTGGCCGAGTCTCTTGCAGAACAAGGCCGCCAACCGGTTGCTGTGTTTGATAACAATCCTGAAGCGATCTCCCCTTTTGAGGGTGTGCCTCTGTTTGTGGGCAAAGCAGGTTTTTTGCACTGGCGGGAGAGCTGGCAGGGGGGGTGTGATTTTGTGGTGGCCATCGGTGGTCATCGGGGGCGGGATCGGGTGGAGCTGGGGCAGTTTCTTTCCAGTCACGGATTAACCCCCCTCACGGTCCACCACCCCACCGCATATCTTTCTCCAAGCGCGGATATCGCCCCAGGGTGTCAATTGCTGATGCAGTCAGCGGTGGGGGTAGAATGTGTGTTGGCTCAAGGGTGCATCATCAACAGCCGGGCCTCGGTGGATCACGAATCCATATTGGCCCAGGGGGTTCATGTGGCTCCAGGGGCGACTCTGGCCGGATTGGTCCGGGTGGGGGCCTACACCCTGATCGGTGCGGGGGCGACCATTCTCCCCCGGATTGTGGTGGGTGAAGGAGCCATCGTCGGTGCGGGGGCGGTGGTCACCCGGGATGTGCCCGACCAGGTAGTGGTGGCAGGCAACCCGGCTCGTATTCTGGATTCGGCGACTATTCGTACTCTGGCTTAAGGATCGATATGGACGATCAGCAGCAGTTTGAACGGCAAAAATCCCAAGCCATCCAGGCCATGGCCGAGGATGCCGAGATGGATCGCCTCTCTCACGAGTGGTTTAAAAAAAGCTGCGACCACAACTATTCCTACAATTTTACCTGGCTGGGGCTGCCCATCATCCAATATCCCCAGGATATCCTGGCCATGCAGGAGATCATCTGGCAGGTTCGCCCCCAGCGGGTGGTGGAAACCGGCATCGCCCGGGGAGGCTCCCTGGTGTTTTATGCCTCGCTGCTGAAGCTGTTGGGAGAAGAGGGCCTGGTGGTGGGGATCGATCTGGATATTCGCAAACACAACCGCCAGCGTCTGGAAAACCATCCTCTGATGCCGGGGATTCGTCTGATCGAAGGCTCCTCCATCGATGAGGGGATCTTTGCCCAGGTGCAGGATCAGTGTGATGGGGCGGCCCCGGTGGTAGTGGTGCTTGATTCCAACCACACCCACGATCACGTTCTGGCGGAGCTTAGGCTCTATTCCACCCTGGTGGGCAAGGGCAGCCATCTGGTGGTGTTTGATACCGTGGTGGAAGACCTGCCGGCAGACTATTTTCCGGAGCGTCCCTGGGGTCACGGCAACAATCCCAAAACCGCCGTACAGGCTTTTTTGGCTGAAAACGACCGGTTTGAAATCGACCGGGAGATCCAAAACAAGCTGCAACTGACAGTGGCTCCCGATGGTTTTTTAAAATGCATCAAGGATTAGGGGCGTGGCGTTTTCCCAGGTGATGGTATCTCCCGTTGCCTGGCCTTCTCTTCCATCTTTGGCTTATCCCCCGGGTATAAGTCACCCCCTGGAGCACCCATAAGGAGTAGGCGTGTGGATTTTCCGGTTGCCGGTCCCTGGATCACCCAAAAAGAGATCGATTATGCCGCCGATGCCGCTGCCAACGGCTGGTATGGTCAGGCCAACGACTATATCCACCGGTTTGAAGGGGCTTTTCGGGACTATCTCGGGGTCAAGCATGCGGTGAGTCTCCCTTCTTGCACTTCGGCGATTCATCTTTCCCTGGCGGCGTTGGGGGTGGGGCCTGGGGATGAGGTGATTGTTCCGGATGTCACCTGGATCGCCTCGGCAGCCCCTGTCCACTATGTGGGAGCTAAGCTGGTTTTTGCCGATATCGATGGGAAAAGCTGGTGCCTCTCCCCTGCTTCTTTCGAAGCCTGCATCACCCCCCGCACCCGGGCTGTCATTCCGGTGGATCTTTATGGTGGAATGCCTGATATGACCGCCATTCGCCATATCGCCAAAGCACACGATATTCATATTGTGGAAGATGCCGCCCAAGCCATCGGATCAGCGTTTCAGGGAAAAAAAGCCGGTTCGTTTGGGGATACCGGCGTCTTCAGCTTTCACGGCTCCAAAACCCTCACGACCGGTGAAGGGGGGATGTTGGTCACCGATGATGAGGAGCTGTTCCAGCGGGTGATGTTTTTGCGGGATCATGGCCGCCCACCAGGGGATAAGTGGTTTTTTAATACCGAGGTGGCGTTTAAATATAAGATGAGCCCGATTCAGGCCGCCTTGGGATTGGCCCAGATTGAGCGGGTCGAGGAGCTGGTCAACAAAAAGCGGGAGATTTTCGCCTGGTATCGACAGAGGCTGGAGAAGATCCCCGGAGTCACTCTGAATCCGGAGCCGGAAGGGGTCTTCAGCAGCTACTGGATGGTTTCGATATTGATTGATCCGGGGCGGTCGTTTCACAAGCGGGAGCTGATGGCAAAACTGGCTCAGGTGGGGGTGGATACCCGGCCTTTTTTCCACCCCTTGAGCGGCATTCCAGCCTTTGAAAACACCCCGGAAGCCCAACGCGCCCGAGAAAACAACCGGGTAAGCCATACCCTCGCAGCTTATGGTGTCAATCTTCCCTCAGCCCTCTGCCTCAGCCATTCCGATGTGGAAACGATCTGTGACAGGCTGGAAATCATTTTGGCTGAGCAGGGCCTTGCTTGAGCCTGTCGCTTGCCCCTACCCTCTCCCGGGGTAAAATGAGCGACCTGTTTTTGGGTTGATTAAATGAGCCCGTTTTTTGGTGATGGAAAAAATACCGACCCAATCCGCCAGCCTCATCGGGTTTGATTCATGGATCGAGCGTCACAAAACAAGGTCACGGTTTTCATTCCCACCCACAACCGACCCAAATATTTACGTCGCGCTCTCGACTATTTGCAGGGTTCGGGGCTGGATATTTTGGTGTGTGACTCTTCTGAAACCAGGCAATCCCTGGCGAATCCGGATGGTTTGATTCGCTATCTGCACTTTCCCAACATCGGCTATGTGGAAAAACTCCATCGGGCTCTGCAAGAGGTGCGCACCCCTTTCATGGTGTTCATGGCGGATGATGATTTTGCCATTCCCGAAGCGGTGCTGAAATCCGTCGCCTTTTTGGAGGCTCATCCCGATTTTGTCTCCTGCATGGGCTTTTCCTTTCGCTTTGCTGTTATAGAGGAAGAAATTGTCTTTTGGGCCAAGGGGTGCCGTTTTGAGCGGCTGGGGGAAACCCCTTCCGAACGTTTTTTTCAGGGGGGCAACACGCCCTACTACAGCGTTTTGAGAACCGATATTTTGCAAAAAACCTTCGGGTTGATTGCCAACAGCCAACTCAATCAAAAGAGGCTCCCTACCTCCCGGGAGCGCACCTTTTACTACTATGTGGATTTGGCCCTCACCACGCTGTTGGCGGCTGGGGGTAAGTTTAAGCGTCTCGATATTCCATTCGGAGCCCGGGAAAACTCCCTGAACCGGGAGCCTGCCACTCGGATGCACGGTGATTTTTATGATGGAGATGTGGCGGCGTTTCACCAGGATTTGATCGAAGGAGCTGGTAGGCTGATGGGGGATGCGGATGGGGCGTGTGAAGACGCTTTGCGCCGATGTCTGGCCTTGCAGTTTTGTCAGCGCCTTGTCTGGGCTGAGAGTCAAACCTCGGAAGCTGAGAGCCAGAGCTTGGAAGAGGCTTCTCCTGCAACGAATCATTCTCTCCTGGGCAGATGGCTGCCAGCCTCCCTCAAAAAGCGGCTTCAGAGTTATCGTTTAAGACAATCCTTCCGCCGCATCAGCCGCAACTCCGGTTGTGACTGGACCATGTGCTTTTTGGCGACCGACAAGATGCAGCGTATTCGGACATTTATTCTCAGCCATGAGGTGGATTGAGGTGTATGGGGCGTGGAAAATGCTTGGGGTCTGGGGTATGAGATGAGGGTGGGATTATTCATTGCAGCTCAAGGATGGTGCTGGCTTGTGAAAGCGTCATCTGCATTCGAGCGGGGAACAGATCCCAACCAAGCTCTCTCCTACCCTACCATCCCTCCTCTCCCAGTAGCGGCACGAAGACACAGGGAAACTGTTTTTCCACCAGCGGAGTGGCACTGTTTTTTCGACGTACCAACGACAAATTTTGGCACCAGCGAGGGCCCATGGGGATCACCATTCGTCCGTGGCTTTGGTGGAGCTGTTCGAAAAGAGGCATGGGAAGGTTGGGGGCTGCGGCGGTGACGGAAATGGCATCAAAAGGAGCCAGCTCCGGCCAGCCCAGGGTGCCATCCCCCTCCACTCCCTGAATATTGGTCAACCCCAACGCTTTCCAGCGCTCCTTGGCTCCTGCCAAAAGCTCCCCAATCCGCTCCACCGCCACCACCTCTTTGGCCAGCAGGCTGAGCACTGCCGCCCCATACCCTGAACCCGCTCCGATCTCCAACACTCGCTCCACGCCGGTCAATTCCAGCAATTGCGCCATCACCGCCACGATATAGGGTTGAGAGATGGTCTGCCCTTGGCTCAGTGGCATGGGGCTATCTTCATAGGCGTGACCCACCAGAGCTGGCACGACAAATTTTTCCCGGGGTAGGCGGCCCATGCCTGGGTTTCTGACGGGTAGACACGGAAATTTGTAAAATCCCGTTTTATGACGGGATGTTGTGCAGGTTATCCCCACCCCCCTCGTGTGACTACAGTTTCTCTACTTCCTTGCGGGCATCCAATAGT
>JADFZT010000097.1 GCA_015232395.1 Magnetococcales bacterium
CCCGCACAAGCCCCGGATCTCTCCCCCATCCTGGAGAGCTTGCTGAATCCCTTGCTGTTGCTGCTCCAGTTGTCGCTTACCCTCTGCTTTGATCGCAGCCAGGATGGGTTCCAGAGTTGTTTCGCCGTCGCTACCCCGAACAGCAACATTTTCCAGCGCTCCCTGAACCGTCCGTTCTTGCATTTCAGCCAAGCGGGCGGTTTCCATCTTGACCGCTTCGATGACCGGATCGAGGGAAATGTCCACTCCAGCCACCGGCTGAGGCATCTTATCGAGAGCGGCCTGCAACGCTTGGGTCTGACTCTCGGCCAGTTCATGCCCCTGGGCTTGGATCGCTTCCAGGATCGGGGTGAAATCCGGGGCTTGTGCGGGCGCGATACTTTGAGCTTGGATCGCTTCCAGGATGGGGGAGAGATCCGGGGCTTGTGCGGGCGCAATGTTTAGGGCTTGGATCGCCTCCAGGATGGGGGTGAAATCCGGGGCTTGTGCGGGCGCAATGTTTAGAGCTTGGATCGCTTTCAGAATCGGGGAGAGATCCGGAGCTTGCGCGGGTGCCATATTTTGAGCCTGGATCGCTTCCAGCACCGGGGTGAGATCGAAACCTTGAGCAAGCTTGGCGGTTTCCGATTGCACCGCTTCCACCAGCGCAGTCGGAGAGAGATTTTTTTGCAGTTTGGCCAGCGTGCCATCCAAAATGTTCTGGAGCTGCTTTTCCTGCTTTTTGGCCTGTTTTTTGTTCTCAGCCTTGACCGCCGCAATCACCGGCTCCAGGGTGAGTTCCCCATCACCGCCGCGCACGGCGATATTTTCCAGCGCTTCCAGAACCGTCCTCTCCTGCATGTCAGCCAGACGGGCGGTTTCGGCCTGCATCGCTTCGATCATCGGATCGAGGGAAATCTCTACCGGCGTTACGCTGGCAGGGGTGTCGCTCTGGGAGGTGGCTGCGTTCAGGGCTTCACGAATGGTTTCCCCCTGACTTTTCAGAATCCGCTCACCTTCCCCCTTGATCGCATGGAGAATCGGCTCCAGATCCGGCATCTCCTGCCGACTTTCCCGGGATGTTCCCTGCTGTAGGGCTTCCCGAATCACTTGCCCCTGCCGCTCCAGCTGCCGTTCACCCTCGGCTTTCACCGCAGCCAGGATCGGCTCCAGAGTGAGTTCGCCATCTCCCCCACGCACGGCGATGCCATCCAGCGCCTCCCGCAGTGCCCGGGATTGGCTCTCAGCCAGTTGGGCCCCCTGTTTTTCCAGAGCGGCCAAAACCGGATCCAGAGAGAGGGATGCAGCGGAAACCGCCTCCCGCATGATTTCAGCTTGTCGGTCGGCGAGTAAAATACCCTGCATCTCCAGGGCATCCAAAACCGGCTCATGGGAAGTGGATGCTTGGGATAACGCTTCTTTTATGGCGTTGGTTTGACCTTCGGCCAGGGCTTCACCCTGGGCTTTGATAGCGGCCAAAACAGGGGCGGGGTCGAGGCCTTGGGCGAGCTTGGCGGTTTCCGATTGGACCGCTTCCACCAAGAGATCGGGGGAGAGGGATTGGCCGAGCTTTTTGACGGCGGAATCCAAAACCTCCTGGAGTCGTTTTTCCTGCTTTTTAAACTGCCGCTTGTTTTCTGTTTTGACCGCTGCAATCACCGGCTCCAGGGTGGCTTCGCCATCGCTGCCCCTCACCGCAATATTTTCCAATGCTTCCTGTATGGCCCGCTCCTGGGTTTCAGCCAAGCGGGCGGTTTCGGCTTTCACCGCTTCGATCACCGGATCGAGAGATATTTCAGCGGTGGTCTCAGGCACTGGAATAGAAGAGAGCGCCTCCCGAACGGTCTGCTCCTGCATTTGGGCCAGACGGGCGGTTTCGGTCTTGACGACTTCGATCACCGGATCCAGGGAGAGAGCCACGGGATCCTGCGGGGGGGGGAGGGTGCTTAATGCGGCACGGATCGCTTGATCCTGACCAGCCAGCACCCGATCCCCTTCGGCTTTGACCGCCGCCAGGAGGGGTTCGAAATCCGCTGTCTGTCCGTCATGGTCATCCTTTGTTTCAGCCAGCACCTCCCGAATAGCCTGACGCTGCCGTTCCAACTGCCGCTCACCCTGGGCTTGGACCGCTGCCAGAATCGGCTCCAGGGAAAGCTCCCCATCACTGCCCTTCACCGCAATGTTATCCAGCGCTTCACGCAGCGCACGGGATTGGCTTTCGGCCAGTTTGGATCCCTGTTTTTTCAGGGCAGCCAAAACCGGATCCAGGGAGATCGATGAACCGGAAGCGGCTTTTTTCAGGGCTTTGGCCTGGGCTTCGATGATTTCACTGCTCTGGGATTGCAGCGCTGCCAAAACCGGGTCCAGGGCGGAGGATGCTGCGGATACCGCTTTTTTCAGGGCTTTGGCCTGATTTTCAGCGATTTTAGCTCCCTGGGCTTGCAGGGCTTCCAAAACCGGTCCGAGGTTGAGATCAACCCGGCTGAAGCCCTCTTTCAGCTGCTCTTCCAGGCGGGCGGTTTCCGATTGGAACGCCGCAGTCAGGGTGGCTGGGGAGAGGCTTTCGCCAAGCTTTGATACCGAGGCATCGATGGTTTCCCGGATGCGCTTTTCCTGCTTTTTGAGCTGCCGCCGGTTTTCTGTGCTGAGGGCTTCCAGGAGGGGGGTGGGGTCCAGATCCCGGGCTTTTCCACCCAGCTCCTGCAACGCCGCCACAACCCGCTTTTCCTGGCGTTTTTCGAGCTTTTGGTTTTCCTCCCGGATCGACGCCACAATGCGCTCCGGCGAGAGGGCATCTCCCAGGGCGCTCACGCCATTTTCGAGGGCCTGACGCACCCATTTTTCCTGGCGCATTCCTTCACTCTTGATGGCGGCCACGATGGGATCAAGGCTGAAACTACCGTCAGAATCACGAACCGCCACTTCCTGCAAAGCGCTCTGCAACGCCTGACTCTGGCTTTCAGCGATTCGGCTCCCTTGGGCTTCCAGGGCAGCCATCACCGGCTCCAGGGAGAGCCCTTGGGTGGCGGCATTTTCTTTCAGGCGCTCTTCCAGGCGGGCGGTTTCGGATTTGACCGTATCGATGATGGTGTCGGCAGAGAGGGCCTTGCCCAGCCCGGCCACTACCCCTTTGACCGTCTCCCGGACGCTCTTTTCCTGCTCCTTGATGAGTCGCTTGCCCTGAGACTTGAGGGCATCGAGGAGGGGATCCAGATCGGCTGTTTTTTCCTTGGGGGATTTTTTGATCTCTTTTTGCAGGGTGTGAAGAGTGTCGGTGATCTGCTCCACCAGTTGTGCACCCTCTGCCCGGATCGCTTCCATCACCGGTGCCAGGGTGGTGGCATCCAGACCCGATGCCGGTGCCGCCCGGGAGAGAACTGCCTGGGCGGTCTGCTCCTGGGTGGCGGCCAGCTGGGCGATTTCGCTGCGGACGGCCTCCACCACCGGCTCAAAGGAGACCAGCTCGGCGGTTTCCACCGCGACCCCCTCAAAGCTCTGCCGGATGACCCCTTCCATCCCTTCTTGAATCCGACCCACCTCGTTGCGCAACTCCGCAAACACCGGCGCCAGGCTGAAGCCATCTCCCTGGGGGGCCTGGTGGATGGCTTGTTCCAACATCTCCCGAAGTTCAGTGCGCTGGTTTTGGGCTTCCCGTTCCGACTCCAGCCGCACGGCGCCCACCAGAGATTCCATGAAGCTTTTTTGGGCGGCGTGTTGCTCTGCCAGGCGTTCGGTGAGTTTTTTGGATTCGGCTTGGATGTTTTTTTCCAGCCCCTCACCGGAAAAGCTCTTTTGAAGCCCGGAGAGGGCCTCTTTCATCGCTTTTTTGACGCTTTTTTCTTGACGCTTGAGTTGCCGTTCCCCCTCCGCTTTGACAGCGGCCACGATGGGCTCCAGGGTGGTTTTGCCATCTTCACCCCGCACGGCGATATCGTTCAATGTCTCCTGCAAAGCTTCCCGCAGGGCCAGCTCCCGGCTTTCGGCGATGGCGGTGCTCTGCTGGGCAATGGCCTCCAGTACCGGGGTAAAGGAGATCTCTGTGGAGGTGGATTGATCTTGGATGGTGGCTGCCAGGCGGTCGGCCTCCTGTTTGACCGAAGCGATGATTTTTTTCGGGGAGAGGGCGGATTCCAGGCTGGAGGAGAGCCCTTGCATGGCAGTTTGGATGGCGGCTTCCTGGCGCTTGATCAGCCGTTTGCCTTCCCCTTTGACCGCTTCCAAAATGGGCTCCAGAGGGATTTCCCGGGGGGATCCGCTCTGTTTGATCGACTGTTGCAGATCCTGTTTGAGATCCTCCATCAAACGGGCAAGATTTTCTTCCAGGCCCCTCTCCGGCTTTTTGAGGGTGGCTAGGTGGGGGGCCAGCCAGCTGCCCTCTTCGAGGCTCTTTTTGAGTTTTTTGCCTTCGGCCCGCACCGCTTCCAGCAGCTCCTCCTGGGCTTGGCTGTCGTGGCTGGCGTGGACGGCTGTTTCCCGGGTGCGGGTTTCGGCGTGGTCCAGGCGTTTGCTGAGGCGTTTCAGCTCTTTGGCCTGGCGTTCGCTGTTTTCCCGGAGTAGCTCGGTGGTGCGGGCGACCGCCTGGTCGAGGATGTCTCCGCCCTTTTTGAAGAGACTTTTCCCCTCTTCCCGCAGGGCTTCCACCACGCTCTCCACGGAAAAGCCCGGGGCGCTGGTGGAGGTGGTGCCGGTTTCGAGGGTGACCGCCTTGGCCTGCTCCAGCTGTTTGGCGATGCGGCTTAATACCTTGGCCTGGCTTTCCACCTGCTCTTGAACCGCCTGGGTGAGGTGTGCGGTCTGCTTTTCCCTGGCCTTGGCTTGGCTTGCGGCCTCTTTGCGGGCATCTTTGGCTCGTTTTTCCGAAACTTCCAGCCAATTGCGGGTTTGGGATTCGGCATGTTTGCGCAAGCCGCTGGCCTGCTCTTCGACCTGTTTGAGCACCCCTTGGGTCTGCTTTTCGGATTGCTCCAGGAGCTGTTCGGTGGTGCGGGTCATGGCCTCGTCGATGGCCTTGCCGCTCTTTTTGGCCAGACGGTTGTTCTCCTCCCGCACGATATCGGCGATGGCATCCAGGGAGACGCTTTCAGCCGATTTGCCACCCTTGGATTCAAGCTTGACGGCGTGGGTCTGGTCGAGCCGTTTGGAGATCCCCCGCAACCCTTCCTCCTGGCTTTCGGCGAGGGCTTGCAGGGCTTTGGTCTGCTTTTCAGCTTGTTTTTGCAGGGCTTTGGTCTGTTTTTCGGCCTGAGTTTCAACCACCTGAGCTTGATTTTGCAGGGCTTTGGTCTGCTTTTCGGCCTGGGTGATGGCGGACTGGGCGTGCTTTTCGAGCGCCTTGGTCTGTTTTTCGGAGTGGGACTCGATGGTTTGGGTCTGCTTTTGGGCCTGCTCCAGCAGGGCTTTGGTCTGTTCGGCTGTCTGCTTTTGAAGTGCCTTGGTCTGCTTTTGATTCAGCTCCTGGAGCTGTTCCAGCTGATTGTCGCCATGGGCTTGGAGGGTCTGGGTCTGATTTTCAGAGAGGGCTTGGAGTGCTTGCGTCTGTTTTTTGGACTGCCCCAGCAGCTGCTCGGTGGTGTGGGCCAGGGCTTTGTCGAGCTGTTCGCCGCTCTTTTTGGCCTGTCGGTGATTCTCTTCCCGCAGGGCGGCCACGACCATATCGACCGTAAACTCTTCTACCTCTTCGCTCTTTTTCTCCATCTCCTGGATGGAGCGCTCCATGCGGGTGGCGGAGTGGCGCAGCCGTTCGGTCTCTTCCCCCAGACGGGTTTGCAGGCGGCTGGAGGCGTCGGTCAAAATTTCCTGGATCACCTCTTCATTGTGGTTGGTGAGGCGGGTGCTTTCGGCTCTTACGGCTTCGATGAGGGGTTCCAGGAAGGCCTGACCCTTGATGCGGCGGCTTATGGTATCCAGGGTTTCCCGCATCTCCTGGCGTTCATTGGCTTGCTGTTCCCCCTGGGTTTCAATGGCTTCGACGACATCGTTGAGGGAAAAACGCGCCTGCAACTGTTCGGTTACCTCGGTGAGGGTATCGCGCACCACCCGTTCCTGCTGGTGGGCCAGACGATCTCCCTCGGCCTTGATGGCGGCGATTATCCGCTTGCGGGAGCCCTGTTCCGAGAGCCTGGCGGTCATATCTCCCAGGGAGTCCCGAATCAGCTGCTCCTGGGTTTGGGAGAGTTCGGCCATTTCGCTTTTGAGGGTGTCGATCACCGGGGAGAGGGCTTTTTTGGCCACCGTGGCAAAGTGCTCTTCGGCAGCGGTGGCGCTCTGGTCCAGACGGTCCGTCGCCTGGCGCATCCGTTCGGCCTCTTCCGACGCTTGAGCCCGCACCCGGGAGCCGGTTTCCAGGAGAAATTCCTTGTGCAGATCGGCCCGTTTGTCCCCTTCCTCCTGCATCTGTTCCATCAGGGGGCGCACGGCGGCATCCACGGCGGTGACGGTTTTTTCCTTGAGGCCACCCATGGCCAGGTCGAGATGGGTGATGAGTCTCTCCAGCAGCAGCTCACCCTGATCTTCTTCGCCATCTTCCGGGATGGGGGTGCCTACGGGGACCAGATCCAGGCGCTCTTCCAGCAGGCGGCAAAACAGCTCCACCCGGCCACTCAGCTCCCGAAACTGCTGTCGTTCACCCCAGGAAAAAAACAGACCGGAAAAAATACCGGCAAAAGCGGCAAAAAATTTGGCGGAAAAAGCATTCAGAAGGGAATTTAAAGCTAAACGGGAGCTTTCAACGTCGGTGACGGTAAATCCTTCGGTCACAAAAAAGAGCCCGCCGATCAGAGCGGCAAAGGTGACCAGCAGACCCAGACCCACCAGATAGCCCGGCACCGAGCGGTAGTAGCGCAGGTCGAAGCGGGCGGCCAACAGGGTTTCGAAGTGGAAATATTCCCCGGGTTCGCGGATGGCCCGAACGACGGATTCGCCCTCCAGGGCGACCAGATTTTTTCGATAGCTGCCCCAGGAGCGGGCGAGGAGCTGGTTGTTGGCGAGCTTGGTGTCGATGGTGGGAAAGTGGTTGGCAAAGGCGGTGCGGTCGGCGTGTTCCCGAAGCATCTCGGTGGCATCCACGAGCATTTCCCGCACCGGACGCAGATGACCCAGGCGCAGGGCCAGCCAGTGGGCAAAGCCCCAGATCATGATGAGCTCCCCAAACAGCCAGGAGACCCAGGGCTGATTGAGTAGATGAAAGGTTCCTTCAAACATCTGGCGTGCTCCCTACCAAGCGCCTGTGCCGGGAGATGGCATATTTCCCGGAGTTACAATGAGGCAAAAGCGGTCAAGTGTAGACACTTAACATTCAAGCCAAAACAGTCCCTGCTGGATCGCATTTTGATCGGTCTCTTAACATTATGATGGTGGGAATTAATACACCGCCACCCTGTCAGAAGAGGAGAGAGGACCGACCAGAGGCGGAATGCAAGATGCACGCCCGCCTTTGGGAAGCGCTCATTTGTTGTAGAAAAGAGCTTCCCATTCAGTGATTTAAAGGGACTTTTCAGCTGGATTCCCCCTCCCGGACAGCTCCACCACCGGTTATTTTTACCCAGTGGTTGGACCCGGCTCCGGGCAAAGTATACCTGGATCCCGAAAAAATGGGAGCCATTTCCATGGCAACGGCACATTTTCCCGAGTGATGATTTGTCCCATGAATCATGAATATAGTGCCGGGGGGAATCAGCGATTGGCCAACGGGGGCGGGGATCCAGGATGATTTTGAACGATCCTGAATCTGTACTGATAATAGCCAAGCCTGTTTTAGGAATATCTCATTGTGGAAAGGGGATGAACTTTATTTGGAATAGTTCGGGGTATTATAAAAAAATTCAGCCACATGGTTCCTTAGTTTTGCTGAATGAGCCTTCCGTTCACAAATAAAAACAGGAATCATTCAGCCACAGTCCCGCAATTTGACCATTTCGGACCATTTTTTTGCAGGAAAACCTACCAATCATCTAACTTTTGTGGGATGGTTTTGCTGAAAAATGATCCAGAAGGGGGCCTGGGACATCATTTTTTCGTTTTGGTTTTTTTCGCTTGAACAGGCTCAACTAGAAAGGTCGCAAGGAGTTAAAAATGAAGTTGAAAATGGCTCAAACGGTGGATACCGTCACCAAGCAAACCATTAAGGCGTTTTTTGAAACACAAATAAGAATAACTCAGACCAAACCCCGTAACAGCGTAAATTTTTTGGAAAGTGGCCTTGATTTTCCGGAATCCACCATCACCGCCATCATCAACTTTTCGAGTGACGAACTTTCCGGTGGTCTCACCATCACCGCTTATACCTCCACCGTGCTGAAACTGGCCAACGCCTTTACTGGCTGTCCGGTGGGCACCATGATGTTTCTCACCCCTGAAGCCAAGGATGCCTTTGGCGAGTTTGCCAATATCGTTTCCGGCGAAGTAAAGACCGCTCTGGAACAAGCCACCAAAACGCACCTCACCTCCTCCCCGCCATTCATTTTTTCCGGTAGCAACATGAGCGTCTCCGTGGGACAAAAGTTCGATGCGAGCAAATTTTATTTTACCTCTGACGTTGGAAATTTTATCATTGAGCTGATTATCGGGGGGACACTCGATCTGAGTTGACCGGTCGTGTCTGCGTGAAGCATCCTTAATGAGTTGATTTCCCATCAAAATCCACTCCCCGAAACAAAAAAAACGCCTGTGCCATTCCGTGGAGCGCCTCACCGACTCCAGCGGACAGCGCTCCTTTTGGAGCGATGGCTGAAAGGGCGATAAAGCAGGACCCCCAGGGGAGAACGGGATGGCTGAAAAAACCAGAGAGATGAATGATAATCCTTTCTTCATCTACTATGGCAATCTGGCTGATAAATGCTTTGCCCCGGATATGATGTCGGGGGGGGATATTGCTGTTTTTCCGAATGTCATCAAAGGTATCAAGCATCTGTCGGATGTGGGGGGGGATCCAACCAAAAAATTTGAAGCGTATGCCGATGCCTCGGAATTGAAATTTGTCCAAAAATCGGTAGATGATCTCAGGAATGCTCTGATTCAGGAGTCCATGACCCCGCCACCTGCCGGCGATCCATCCGCAGCCCGCAACGCCTATCCCCTGACCAATAAATTAAAGGAATTCCGCATCGCCCTGAAAAAAGGCAATGAGGCGATGCTGGAGGAAAATCCATTTTATGAGCTGACCGGCCTGATCTATCGGCTCAACATGACCGCCCTGAAAAATGCCTTTGTCGAAGAGCTGAAAAAAGCCCCGCAAAATCCCCCCCGTCCCATCAAGGTTTCCCGCACCCTGCGCCAGATTTGGGGCTCCAAGGGGGAGATCATCAGCCTGGGACAAAAATTTTACGAAACTGCCGGCAAGATTGTCTCTGTGGGTAAAATGACCCTGGGGTTTTTACTGTTTATCGGCTCCACCCTCACCACCGCCAAGGGGATGAACGACTTGGTGCAGTTGCCGGGCTTTGTTGAGCTGTTTGGCAATGGCATGGTGGGCAGCGAAAACGAAATATCCCGGATGATTCTCTGTCTTTTTTCAGGATTGGTACTTTCATCGTTCATTCTTGATTTTAAAAGTCGCCTCTTCCAGGGAATCGCCGAGGTGGGGAGCATCCTGCGGGGGATCTATCTCGCCTTCAGACGCAATCCCCGCTGGATATTTCTCTCCTGCTTTTTGACCCTGATTTCCATCTGGACCAACTATGACGGCATCGTGCTTTTGATGTCGAAAAAGGAGGATCTTTCCTGGCAGCTGAAAAAAATCCAGCGTCAGGTGGAAACCGCCATCGGCGACCCCGCAAATCCCAACCCCGACGATCCCGCCTCGTTGATGGACCTGAAGGCGATGCTCAACAAGCGGGTGGCGGAAGCGGTGAAACAATTTGAACAGGTGCCGGTGGACGAAATGTCCGGCTCCGCCTCCAGCGGTGTTGCCCGCAAGGGGCCCCGCTATTGGGGTAAATATTTTGTCGTTCACGGCGGTTTTGAGGCGGGCAAGCAGGATGTGGCCCATAATTCCCGCTCCAAGCTGGCCTGGAAAATCGACAACATGCTCAAAAAGGGCAACCTGACCCTCTCCATCGAAGAGGAGATGAATCAGATCATCGAGACCTACAGCAGGCAGCTCGATCAGACCCGGGCCAGTGTACAACGGCGCACCTCGGCGCTGGAAAAAACCATGAGCCTGCAATCCTATTCACTGGATGAACTCTACCGGGTGTTCAGTCTGGAATCCTACCACATCAACCAGAGCGTGCAAAAAGTGGTGGGGGAGATGGAGGCCAACAAGGATCAATTCGCCGAGGCTGTGGCGGCGATCAATGCCCTGGCGGCTTCCCGTACTTTGCTGCTGCAAAAAGTGGATAAGTCCGGGACCGTTTCCGGCAATAAATATAACATCAACATCACCATCGACATTCCCGATCTCAGCGCCATCGATCAACTGAAAAAGGGTCAGATTCCCAAGGCCAAGCGGCGTAACCTGGCGGAATTGAAGGATACCCTGCTGGAGCGTTACGGCATGGGGACCGGTGGTTTGATTTTGATCATCATCCTCTTTATCGCCATCTCCATGGATCTTTCCGATCCCATCTTTTACAGCGCCATGGTGGCCCGTTGGGGGCGGCGGGACCGGCACTTTTTGAATGAAAATATCGAACGGTTCCGGCAGTGGGAGGACGCCTTTATCCGCAACATTCGCTCTTTCCTGGTGCGACCGGATATCTCCCCGATTCTGCCCAAGCTGCCCCACCCCAAAATATCCCGGGTGCACTATATCTACCATCAGTTTTTGGAGGGGCTCAATCCCATCCTCAAGGATCAGTCCTCTCTGACCCGGTTTGAACAGTTTCGTTTTTGGTTTTTGGGACTGTTCGGCACCACCCGCATCAGCTATGTGGCCGCCTACAATGCCCGGCAAACCGTCACCATGCGGATTGTCAACGATCCCAAAAACCATGGTCCCAAGCTACTCAACCAGGTTTTTCCCGGAGTTTTGGACCACTTTCGCATCGGGATTGATCACTTCGATCTGCTCTTTGAAAAGGTTCTGGATAAAACAGCGCTCCATGACCATCGCTTCAACTCCCGCCTGTATGCTGTTGCGGAAAAGTCCGGTGTGGCTGCGGCTGCGGGTATTCGACCCACTGAGGAAAGCCAGGCTGATGGTCAGGACAAAGAGCCCTCCAAGCCAGAAGCCGGGAAGCCAGAGACCCCGGAAAAAGAGGGCGCTCAAAGCAAAAAGTTTCCCGAGGCTGAGAGTGCCGGGGGAATAATGACCGGTGCGCTGGACTCTTTGCGGGAATGGATTTTTTTGATTTTCTGGAAGCCCTTGGCAGGGGGGGAGGCCCCGTTTCCCCTGGCGCGTCTGAGCTGGTTGAAAACCTATGCCATCACCGAAGCCAAATCCCGGGCCGACATCAACTATCTGGCTAATTTTTCACCCTTCCTGACCCATTTTTTGAGTGATCGACTGCCCCAGCTCAAAAGGGGGCCCCTGGCCAAGCTGGTGGAAAGCCTGGATAAAATTCCCAACACCCAGGCCCTTGAGCGGGCACTGGATATTCAGGGCATGCGGGATGAGCTGGATCGGCTGGAAAAAAGCCTGACCGAAGTGTTGGGACTCACCCAGTTTCAGGGGTTTCAGATCAGCGGCAAAATTTTGCTCGATATTTTTGAAAATGCAGACTCTTCCGATATCGCTGCGGTCTTTTTGCACCACCAGATGGATGCCTCCGGCTTTGAAAAAATTGCTGATCAGCTGGAGGGGCGGCTTCTGAGGGCAGAGCGGTTGATCACCTCCATTGTGGCGGAGCAGGACAACCTGATCTATAAACTCACCCGCATCCGCCGGGATAACCTGACCCCACTCAACTCCACCCTGAGTCATCTGGAAAACCGGGCCGTCATCGAGGAGTCCCTGGGGATTCGGGAGATGTCCAACGACTTGGTGGCCATCGAAAACTTTCTCCTGGAGATGTGGGATCCCGCCACCCTTTCGGTGGGGCTCTCCAGTATGGCGGATACTGGGCTCTATTCGGATTCGTTGGCCCAATGTGACGTCAGTTCAGACCAGGACAGTTCCATCCGCGCCTTTTTTGCCACCAACCCCGAAACCGGTGAATTTGTCCTTTTTGAAAAAGTCGACCAGCTGGAGTCCCGGGTGGCGGAGACCTATCAAAAGGTCAACAGCGTTATCTTTGTGCTCACCTTCATCGACAAAACCACGATCAAGCTTCGGCGTCAGATCGATGAATCTCTGAAAATGCTGGAGACGGTCATTGGCAAGGATTCCCAGTTGGGCAACCTGCAAATGGGGGCGCAACCGATTGATCCGAAAAAATTCAGCTTTCTCGCTGATAATCGCCTCTTTTTTCGCTCGGTCCCCTTGCAGTTGAACACCATCAAAGGCCGCCTCAACTCCCTCCTGGGGGATCCGAAACTCACGGAAAAACACAACGTCGAGCTTTTGCGCTCTCTGGAGAGTCAAACTTTCAAGCTGCACAATTTTCTTAAAAATACGGTGGACTATCTGGATGGAAAGCGCGATGGCGCAGGCCTCTCTGCCGCCCTGACCCAGATGGGCGTTCGGCCCCAACTGGCCGGTCGAAAACCCAGGGAGCCGTTTAAGTTTAACCAAGCCACAGCCCAAAGCGTCCACCCCGGCACGCCCAAGGCGATGATCGAAAAGACCCGGGAAAACTGCGCCGGTATCAAACGCATCCTGATGGATGTCAGCCTGCGGGAGTGGGACATGCTCAAGGAGCCCATCCCCCCGGAAGAGCATGTGCAGCTGCTGAAAACCAGCCGTCCCATGTTGGACCACGCCGCCATTGGGGTGGAAACCATCCTGGCCTCTCTGGATGAAGATCAGGCCGACGTCAATACTTCCCCCACCAATCCCGAGCGTATGGGGCGTCTGCTCAACCTCAAATGCCAGTCGGAAGCGATTCTGAAAAAACTGGAAGTTTTGAACGAAAAGGTCAACAAGCCCTTCTTCGTGGATCGCCGCAGCGACACGGCCTGGGAAAACGAGCGGGAAGCAAAAACCGAAAAGAAAGATGTTTGGGGTCGGGTGGTTGAGGAGGTGAGCGAAGAAGCTGCCGACGACCAAGGGACACCAGGGACAGAGGATAAACCCCGAGGCAGCTCCAGGCGGGTTGCCGAACGGGTGGTGCTCAAAAGCCAAATCGAAATTTCCGCCCCGGGTCGGGGGTCGGTCATCGGTCGAACCCAGGATGTCAGCGCCCGGGGCATCTGCCTGGAAGCCGAATCCATGCCCGATGAACTGCAAGCGGGCATGAACGCCAGCTTCCGGCTGCTCTCCGATAGCCGAAACACCACCTTTTCCTGCCGTCTGCTGCGGATCACCGGGCGCAATATCATTCTCACCATCGACGAAGGCCAGGAGACCAACTTTATCTCCCTCATCCGGGATGAAATGGTCAAGGAGCCCAGTAAAAGCGGCCATCTGCTCAACACCATTATCGTGCCACCCCAAGCCTGACCGGGGGTATAGTGGTTCTATCTCAAAATTGAACACTCTTCCCTGACTCGTCATCCCCGCGAAGGCGGGGATCCAGGGAGCTGATGATTGC
>JADFZT010000098.1 GCA_015232395.1 Magnetococcales bacterium
TCAACAGGGAGTCAACCCATTGATCGCCATTCAAATCGCTTTGGCTGGCAAAATCAAATAGGGGGAGAGCAGTTACGCTGGAAGAATAATTTTTCCCCCTGAGGCAAATAAATCTCCAACAGCCAAGCAATGACGCGTTTTTGGATTTTACCAGCCGGGTTGCGTCCTGGAGGAGGCAGCCCGGCTGATGAATCTTGAGCGTTACATGTCCATGCCATCCATGCCGCCACCCGGAGCGGGAGGCGGGTCCTTTTTGGGAATCTCCGCCACCATGGCTTCGGTGGTGATCATGAGGCTGGCGATGGAGGCGGCGGACTGGATGGCGGTACGCACCACCTTGGTGGGATCGATGACGCCGCGCGCCACCAGGTCCGTATATTCGTGGGTTTGGGCGTCATAGCCGTAGTTGGCCGCCTTGTTCTCCAGGATTTTGTTGATGACCACCGATCCTTCCTGTCCGGCGTTTTCGGAGATGATCCGGGTGGGCTCCTCCAGGGCGCGGCGAACGATGCGGACGCCAACGCTCTGGTCCTCGCCGTCCACCTTGAGCTTGTCCAGCGCCTTGACGGTACGGAGCAGGGCCACCCCGCCGCCGGGAACGACCCCTTCCTCCACCGCCGCCCGGGTGGCATGGAGGGCGTCATCCACCAGATCTTTGCGCTCCTTCACCTCGATCTCGGTGGCGCCGCCCACATGGATCACCGCCACCCCTCCGGCCAGCTTGGCCAGACGCTCCTGGAGTTTCTCCTTGTCATAGTCCGAGGTGGTCTCCTCGATCTGGGTGCGGATCTGGTTGACCCGGGCCTTGATCTGATCCGATTCTCCGGCGCCATCGACGATGGTGGTCTCCTCCTTGCCGATGAGCACCGACTTGGCCGTGCCCAACATCTCCAGGGTGACGTTTTCCAGCTTGATGCCCACATCCTCGGAGACCACGGTTCCACCGGTGAGAATAGCGATATCCTCCAACATCGCCTTGCGCCGGTCGCCAAAGCCGGGGGCCTTGACTGCGCTCACTTTCAGGCCTCCTCGAAGCTTGTTGACCACCAGGGTGGCCAGGGCCTCACCTTCCACATCCTCGGCAATGATCAATAGAGGCCTGGAGGATTGGACGACGTTTTCCAGTATCGGCAGCATCTGTTGGAGATTTCCGACCTTCTTCTCAACCAGCAGGATGTAGGGATCCTCCAGGTCGCAGACCATCTTGTCCGGGTCGGTGACGAAATAGGGGGAGAGATAGCCCCGGTCGAACTGCATCCCTTCCACCACGTCCAGGGTGGACTCCAGTCCCTTGGCCTCCTCGACGGTGATCACCCCTTCCTTGCCCACCTTGTCCATGGCCTCGGCGATCATTTTGCCAATCTCGGGATCGCCGTTGGCGGAGATGGTCCCCACCTGGGAAATCTCCTCCGACTTGGTAACCTCCTTGGAGAGTTTTTTCAGCTCATCCACCACAGCCTGGGAGGCGGCGTCGATGCCTCGGCGTAGATCCATGGGATTCATGCCGGCGGCCACCGCCTTCATCCCCTCGCGGGTGATGGCCTGGGCCAGCACCGTGGCGGTGGTGGTGCCGTCGCCGGCCGCGTCGGCGGTTTTTGAGGCGACCTCCTTGACCATCTGCGCGCCCATGTTCTCGAACTTGTTTTCCAGTTCGATCTCCTTGGCGACGGTAACGCCATCCTTGGTGATGCGGGGCGCGCCCCAGGATTTGTCCAGCACGGCGTTGCGGCCCTTGGGACCCAGGGTCACCTTGACCGCGTTGGCCAACGTATTGAGCCCCTTCGCCATGGCGGCGCGGGCGTCGGTTCCGAATTTCACTTCTTTGGCAGCCATTGTCGTTTTACTCCTGTTTGGTAACTGAAAGCCGGTTGATCAACCGATCATTCAAGAACGCCCATGACGTCGGTTTCACGCATCATCAGGTACTCCTCGCCATCGAATTTGACTTCGGTCCCGCCATATTTGGTGAACAGAATGCGGTCGCCCGCTTTGACGTCCAGTTTCCGGACCTTGCCGTCATCGCCCACGGCGCCCTTGCCCACGGCGATCACCTCGCCCTGAATCGGCTTTTCCTTGGCGGTATCCGGGATGATGATGCCGCCGGCGCTCTTTTGCTCATCTTCGACCCGCTTCACCAGAATCCGGTCATGCAGGGGGCGAATCTTCGTTTTCATCTCTCGTTTCCTCCTATAGAAATGCTTGTTGGTACGTGTTCTTGAACCAGCACGACGGTGATCACGCCGCTCTGGGTTGAAAGGCCCGGGTCATTTCCGCAACCTTTCTGGCCATCATCATGAATTCGGTGGCCGCCGCCGATTCCGGTTGGCCCAGGACAACCGGAACGCCGCCGTCTCCACCCTCGGAAACCTCCCTGAGCAGAGGCAAACGGGCCAGAACCGCGATCTCCGGAAGAGGTTTGGCGGCGTTGACGAACGGATGGTTGTGATGTCCGCAGGATTCACAGGGCTGCCAGGCCATGTTTTCCACCAGTCCCAGTACCGGCGCTTCCTGCTTGCGGAAAAGATCCTGGGCGCGCCGCACATCGCTCCAGGCCACCTCCTGGGGGGTGGCGACCAGGATCACCCCATCCGTCTTGAGTCGGGACGCCAAGGTCAACTGCGCGTCCCCGGTGCCCGGAGGCAGATCCACGATCAAAAAATCCAACGCGCCCCAACAGGTCTGTTTGATGAACTGAACCAGGGTTCCGCTTACAAGCTGACCCCGCCAATCCAGGGCCTTGCCGGGCGGGATGAGGCTACCGGCGGAGATGAACCGGATGCCGTGCCGCGTGAGAGGCATCAGTTGCTCTCCGGGCAGAACCTCCGGACGTTCGGAGTTGCCCATCATGGTGGGTACGCTGGGGCCATAAATATCCGCGTCCATCAGGCCAACGGAGAAGCCCATCTGACCGAGCGCCGTGGCCAGATTGACTGCAACGGTGGATTTGCCGACGCCCCCCTTGCCACTGCCGACAAAAAGAATCTTCTTGACGCCGTCCACCCCCTCGACGCCCACCTGGGCGCGGCTGACTTCCAGATCGATCTCACCATCGAAAACCAACGCCAACGCCTGTCGCGCCTCTTTTTCAAAGGCGCGGATCTGATCCCTGTCATCGGTTATCAGATGGACCTTCACCCGGGCTATTCCTTCGGAGAGTTCCACCTCCTTGAGGAGATTCAGGGCGTTGATGTTCCATTTCAGTTTGGGTTCGAGCAGCTGATCGAACACTGCCGTGATGCGCTGTTTTGCTTCCATTTCCCTCTCTCCTCAAGCCTCGCTCCGCAACAGGCTGCGGAACGCCTCCGTTTCCGTCTCATGCGTTCGCGTCCACTGGTCCACCAGGGTGGCCAAGCAGTCGTGCAGTACGGGATTGGTCCACATGAGCCGGTTGGTGGCGGTAATGGCGTCGTTGGCCTCATCCACCACGATCAGGCCGTTTTCCCGGGCTTTTTCAATCAGGGTCCACATGCCGGGCTGCCTGTTTTTTACGAATTCTATGAAGCCGTTATCCAGAATCATCTCTTGATCTCCCGCATATTATGTGGCCATTTCCACCGGGTCTTTCCGCTCCAGAACCTTTTGAATGGACCGGATCAGCCGCTCCTTGCCGATGGGTTTGGTCAGATGGCCGTCGCAACCGGCCTCCAGGCTCCGCTCCCGGTGCTCCCGCATGGCGTGGGCGGTCAGGGCCAGAACCGGCGTTTTGGGGCGTTCATGCTCTCTCTCCCAATCCCGGATGGCACGTGTTGCGGCGTAGCCATCCATCACCGGCATCTCCACATCCATCAACGCCAGGTCATAATCGTTTTGGGTAAATTTCAAAAACGCCTCGGCGCCGTCCTTGGCTACATCGATCCTCCAGGGGGATTTTTTCAAAAACGCCTTGATGATCAATCTGTTTTCCGGCGCATCGTCGGCGAGTAGGATCCTGCCTGTCCGACCCTCCGGCAAAGATTCCGCGTCCGGGGCGGGGGTGCTGGCCGGATGATCGGGATCCTTTTTCAGTTGCGCGTCTTCGGCAACGGATTCCAGCGGCCAGAGCAGATGAAAGGCGCTGCCCCGACCAACGGCGCTTTCCAGCCGGATGACGCCACCCATCTTCTCCACCAGTTGCCGGCAGATGGCAAGTCCCAGACCGGTTCCCCCGTACTGACGGCTGGTGGAGGCGTCGCTTTGAATGAAAGGCTCGAAAATGATCTCCCGTTTTTCCTCCGGAATGCCGATGCCGGTGTCGGTGACCGATATCCGAATCTCACGATTTTGAATCCCGACATGGATACGCACTTCCCCCGAAGGCGTGAATTTGATGGCATTGCCGGCGAGATTGAGCAGGATCTGCCGCAACCGGCCCGGATCTCCCATCATCCGTTCCGGAACGTCATCATCCACTTGCCACAAGAGTTTCAGCCCCTTGTCCCGAGCCCGGTGGTTCAGGATGCCCACAGCGTTGTCGATGACCTGCCGCAGGCTCATGGGGCGGCGCTCCATCTCAAACTGGCCGGCTTCAATCTTGGAGAGATCCAGGATGTCGTTCACCAGGGCCAGGAGGCTCTCCCCGGCCCGGTTGATGATCTCGACGTATCCACGCTCCTCTGTAGACAGATTGCCTTCTTTCAGCAGTTCCCCCAGACCGGTGATGGCGTGGATCGGCGTGCGGATCTCATGACTCATGGAGGCGAGAAACAGGCTCTTGGCCCGGTTGGCGGCCTCGGCCAACTCCACCATGGCGCGGCTCTGCTCCGTGATCACCTTCTCCCGGGCTTCGGCGTAGGACTCGAAGGTGACCAGCCCCAGCTTGTCCAGCGCCGTATTAAGACGGATCAGCTCCTGGGCCAGCCGGGCGCGATCGGTGTCGAACGCCTCCTGCAGGATGGGCAGGGCGGCGTCCTTGAGGGAAAAGACGAAAACGGCGGTCTCCGTGGGCGTAAAACCCTGCTTGGCGCGGGAAGCGCTGATTTCCCGCAACAGCTCGACCGCTGCCGCATATTCCGGGGTATGGATATCCTCATGATTTTCGGACCGGAAGGCATCAAGAAGCGCGTCCAGCAGCTCTCCGGCCTGTCCCCGAAGCTGAAGCTCGGTCATCAGCTTCAGGGTACGATTGCCCGGAAGCCCCAGGATGTTCCGTATCCAGGACGCCAGCAGTTCATCCTTTCCGCCGTTTAAAACGTCGGCAAGCGTCCGGCCTTCCTCTTTTTGCGTCATGGCGTTCACGACTCTTCGAACCTCACCTTGATTTTCATTTTCAGAGCAATCCACTGTTGCTTTTTCGGGGAATCCTTACTGTCAGGATCCCATCCTCGAATTCCGTCCGCATGCCTGCCGGGTCCATGTCTTCCGGCAGGGAGATCCGTTTTTCGAATCGGCTGGAAAACTGGCTGCGGCGGGCCATGTTGCCCAAATCGTCATGCTGACTGGTCCGACTTTTTTTTCCGTCGGTTCGGGCGGCGATGTGCAACTGATGGTCCTCTACGGTCACCTCGACGTTGGATTTGTCGCCGCCGGGAAGTTTACCGGTGACGACCACCTCATCATCTTCCATCCGGATCTCGAATCCGGAGATGGAGCTGAATCCAAACCCATCCATGGGCGATGAGAACAATCCTTGTCCGAAGAACGGATCGTTGTTGAACCCGGAGAAGGGGCCGCCGTTGAACATGCGGTTCATTTCCTCCCGCATTGTGTTCATCCGCTCAAAGGGGGCTTGATTGAACTCTTCCCAGAACTCCTTGCCCCATGGATCTGAAAAACCGAGCGGATCGGAACGGTTGCTGTTCAGTGTCGGGCCTGAATCAACCGGCGTTTCTTTTTCCATGGCAGTGGAAAGCCGATGAATGAAGATCCCTTGAACGCCGATAACCACGACCAGCGCCAGGATCAACGCACCCAGCCAGCGCTTGGATCCAGGCGCATCACGCCACTTTTGCATCAAAAGATTCACGGCATTCATGGTTCGCCTCCGTTTTCAAAAGAGCCGGGTCTACCACATTCAAATGAGAGGTTGGCTGATAGCGGTTGGGCATTACTTCGCCTATGGGGTGGTTAATCCGTTTGAACCACTCGGATTCAGGCGATATCCGGATCGTCGTCCACTCCGGATGGGCTTCAAGAAGCTGTCTGTGCAGCGCGTCCGGATCGTCCGTTTCGGCTTTGAACCAGGACCACCGGTTGTTGGCGTAGTTTTCGACGACGACTTTCATGGTGGACCTCCTTCCTGATTTTCTTCTTTCCGGTTGAACGTTGAACTCTCACTGCTCCAGATTCAGGGCCAAGAACAGGGGATCGCCCTCCCGGAGCACTCTGGCCAGAACCGTCTTTGCGCTTCCAATGCTGGCGACGGCTTTTTCATAATCCTGAATTGAGGCGATCATTTTCCGATTCAGATCCACGATCACGTCCTCTTTACGTATGCCGGCCCGGGCGGCAGCTCCGTCGGTCTCCACGCCCACCACCACGACGCCCTTGATCTCCTCGCCCAGGCCCAACTGGCGGCGGATCGGGTCGGTAAGCCCCTTGACCTTGACCCCCAGAGGATCGGTTGATCCGGATGGATCGTTTCGAGCCAGAACCGTCTCCTCCCGGGGCATTTCCGCGATCTTGACCCGGATGGTCTCTTCATCGCCGTTGCGGAGGATTTTTACCGGTACGCTCTGGTCCACGGGTGTGGCGGCGACGATGGCCGGCAGATCGCGCATTTTGTTGATCCGGCGGCCGTTAAATTCCAGAATGACGTCTCCGGCCTTGAGACCGGCCTTTTTGGCTGGGCCGTCTTTCACCGCCTGGGCGATCAACGCGCCGCGCGGTTCATCCAGCCCCAGCGCCCGGGCCAATTCAGCCGTCACCCCCTGGATGCTGACGCCCAGCCAGCCCCGGGTGACGCGTCCGGTATCCTTGAGCTGGGACACCACGCTCTTGGCCATGTTGACCGGAATGGCGAAGCCGATCCCCATGTAGCCGCCGGAACGGGAAAAGATGGCGGTGTTGATGCCGACGACGTTTCCTTCCAGATCAAACAGCGGTCCACCGGAGTTGCCGGGATTGATGGCGGCGTCGGTCTGGAGAAAATCGTCATAGGGACCGTTGCCGATGGCCCGGCCTTTGGCGGAGATGATGCCGGTGGTAACCGTAGCCTCCAGGCCAAATGGATTGCCGATGGCCACCACCCAGGCCCCCACCTTGATGGCGTCGGAATCCCCCAGGCGAGCCACGGGCAGTTTTTGATCCGTTTCGATCCGGATCAGCGCCAAGTCGGTTTTGGGGTCGCTGCCGATAACGCTGGCATCGAACTCCTGTTCGTTCGAAAGACGCACTTTGATCTCGTCGGCCTCTTCGATAACGTGGTGATTGGTGAGGATAAAACCGTCGCCGTCGATGATGAAGCCCGAGCCCATATTGCGGGTCTGGAACTCCCGTTGGGGCATGCGATCCATAAATGGCTTGAAAAACTCCTCGAACGGGCTGTTCTTGAACGGGTTGTGTTGCAACCGGGTTTGACCGCCAAGGATCTTCTTGCTCGTATGGATATTGACCACCACCGGCTTCAGATTCTCCGCCAGCTCGGTCAATTCCGGAACAGAGCGGGCCGAGGCCGGAGCCGCCATCATTGTGAAAACCATGGCCAGTAAAGCCAACAGCGCGACCGCCGTTCCGGATCGTTTGAACGCAATCCACGTTGAGGGAGAAACCAGAGCCGGAAGCTGTTCCGTAGCCGACCGCGTCCATCGGGAAAAGTCCGCGAACACCCGCCATTCCAGTGCCGTCCCTGTGGCGGCGACAATCACCAGGGACAGGCCCACTGCCACGGACGCCACGGTTTCAAAGCCGCGCCGTAACGTGGCGGAAAGCGTTTCCCAGTCCAACAAAGTCCATTCCATCATGATCTCCTCCCTTCCTTACGCTTTTTTTCATTCTCTTTCCGACCGTAGCCCTCCTGATCCCCGTAGTCCGCAAACTCCGCATAGCGTGGATGGGGCTTTTTGGGTGTTTTGGCGTGTTTGATGGGACACCAGCGTTCTTCGGTGCGGCTGGCGATCTCCCGAACATAGGCCAGTACGCCGTTGCCGTATCCGCAGTAGACGCAGTTGAGTTTTTCAATCCAGTGGAGATAGGCCAGCTTGTGCCGGTCGATGACGACGAATTCCGACCGGCTCACGGTTGGAATGCCGTAAATGGGAAAACAGATGGTTTGATACAGGGTTGCCATCAGATCCAGCAGGGCCAGGGGAATGGCCACAGACCAGATGACCGGAGCGGTCAGAAGAAGCCCGATCCGAGATTCCCGCAAGAGGTCCGCCATGGAGGATTGATCCTTCCAATCCTCCCGGATCCAGGGGAGATCCTTTTCGAACAGCTCCCCAAACCCGCCTGAAAAAATGCGCTCGTTTTGGATGGAAAGCCGGATCGGCGAACGCTGGGAGAGGGATTCCCGAAGTCCGGACCATGAGGGGAAATTTTTCAGAATCTCTTCAATACGCGTGCTCGCCATGTCCCAATCCTCCATCAATAACGACCCCGGTTAGGCAACCGGAGGGTCATCAACAAAGGGCCAAGAGCTGGTTCTAGATGGTTGGCGTCAAGTGGACGCCAACCCGTTTACCGCCGTGCCCGAATGGTTGTTGTCGTGTTGGGCCGGCCCAGTGAAAACGTTGGACCGGCCCGGTTGTCATAAAGGGTGCTTACGCCCCGGTACAAACTCCCTTTGCGCGCCTTGACGGTCGCCCTCAATTGACCTGAACCTGGATGGAACGGGGCTTAGCCTCCTCCAGCTTGGGCAGGGTCACCTCCAGTACGCCGTTTGCGTAGGCGGCGGAAATCTTGCCCGTGTCGGTGGTATTGGGCAGTGAGAACGAACGGCTGAACCGTCCGTAGGCCCGCTCCACCCGGTGATAGCTCTCCTTGTTCGCCTCGTCATCGAACTTGCGCTCGCCGGAGATGGTCAACTGCCCGTTGTCGACGTTGACGTTGATGTCCTTCTGCGCCATGCCGGGAACGTCGGCCTTGATGATGATTTGGTTTTCATCCTCCCGGATATCGACCCGCATGGGCCAGGCGGCCATCTGACCGGTGGAACCATCCATATCCTGGTCAAAGAGCCGGTTGATCTCGCCCTGAAGGGTGCGAAATTGCCGAAAAGGATCATAAGAAACGATGCTGGCCATTTTGGACCTCCTTCACTGATTGAGATGTTGTTTGTCGGTGTTGGTGGCCACCTTGCGCAATGAGATAGGAAGCGTTTTTTTGCTTTGCAAGAGGCCGCGCGAAAATTTTTTCATGATTGTGCCTGAATATTGAAAACCCCTGATGCTATAACCAGATGGAATAAAACCATACGTGGGCGCCTGTTTTGAACAGGTCGTCAGGAGCCCTCCAAGGGAGTTTGAAAAGATGTCACATTTCCGAATTTCGCCCCGCCTGATCTGGCTTGTCTTGCTAATTGCCACATTAGCGATCTACTTCCGTCCATTGATTCAGATGACCCTGATCAGTATGTCGGCCACACCCCGGTCCGTGACCGCCAGGGGTGACTTGGCGGCGGATGAAAAAAACACGATCGACCTGTTCAAGGCGACCAAGCCCTCGGTGGTCTATATCACCACCATCCGTCACGTGCGGGATTTCTGGACTCGAAACATCATGCGCGTGCCAAAAGGGACCGGTTCGGGCTTCATCTGGGACCAGTTCGGGCATGTGGTCACCAATTATCATGTTTTGGAAAAAGCGCAGGAGGCCCGGGTCACGCTGGCGGACCAGAAGAGCTATCCGGCGGTTCTGGTCGGGGCCAGTCGGGAACACGACCTGGCCGTGTTGCGTATCGACACCGGCTTTGAACCTCCCGTCCCGGTTTCCATCGGAACCAGCAAGGACCTTCAAGTCGGCCAGAAGGTGTTCGCCATCGGCAATCCCTTCGGGTTGGACCACACCCTGACGACCGGGGTAATTTCCGCCTTGGATCGGAGCATCGACAACGACGCCGGGGGGACCATTGATCACCTGATTCAAACCGACGCCGCCATCAACCCCGGCAATTCCGGCGGTCCCCTGTTGGACAGCGCGGGCCGTCTCATCGGCGTCAACACGGCCATCTACAGCCCATCAGGCGCTTATGCCGGCATCGGTTTTGCCGTACCGGTGGATACGGTCAACCGGGTCGTGCCAGTCCTTATCGCAAAAGGCCGTTATCAACGCCCCAGTCTGGGCGTCACGGCAAATGACGAGGTCAGTCGGCGGATTCTGTCGGAGTTTGATGTGGACGGCGTGCTCGTGCTTGACGTGACATCGGGATCGGCGGCTGAAAGGGCCGGCCTGCGGGCTACGCGAATTCGATACCGGGAAATCATACTTGGCGACGTCATTCTTACGGTTGACGGCAAACCTGTCGCTACTGTCGAAGATCTCCAAAAGCGGATGGGGGATAAATCCATCGGCGATTCGGTGAACCTGACCATCTGGCGGAGAGGAGAGAGGTTGAGGCTTTCAGCCGTTCTTGGAGGAAATTGATTTTTCCGACTGGTTGCGAAGTGCGGTTGGCGTTCCTACCTGATGGATAAAGGAGGTTGCCATGTTTGGATGGAGAGATGAAATTGATGAGAGCAGGATCCTTGCCCGCAAGGCGGGCAATTTCCTGCAAACCGCATTACTGTTCACCGGCATGACCGGCCTGCTGGCCCTTCTGGGGTGGATGCTGGCCGGGGAGGAAGGGGTCTGGTGGAGCCTGATTCTGGCGGTGGTCATCAACCTGATGGCGCCCAGCGTTGCGCCATCACTGATATTGCGTCTTTCCGGAGCCCGTTGGATCGACCCAAGAGGGCGTCCGGATCTCTACCAAACCGTAGCGAACTTGGCGCGTCGGGCCGACCTGGAGAAGGTTCCCCATCTCTATTACATCCCCAGCGCCACCCCCAACGCCATGGCCGTGGGTAGCGGACCGGATGCTGCGGTGGCGGTATCGGACGGTCTGTTGGGTTTGCTCAACGGACGGGAGTTGACCGGCGTGCTGGCCCACGAGATCAGCCATATCAAGAACGGCGATACCCGGGTGATGGCCATGGCCGATGCCTTCCGCCGCCTGACGTTGATGCTCGCCATGTTCGGCCAGCTTCTGGTTCTTCTGACCCTGCCCATTCTGATGCTGGGCGGGGCTGAGATCTCATTGCCGGCGCTGCTGATCCTGATAGCCGCGCCTACGTTGAGCGCACTTTTGCAGTTGGCCCTCTCCCGCACCCGGGAGTTCAACGCCGACCTGGACGCCGCCGCCCTGGCCGGGGATCCCCACGGTTTGGCCTCGGCGCTCAACAAAATCGAGATGCCCCGGCGTGGTTTCTGGAAGCGGATTCTCTTCCCCCTGGGCAATCCGAAAGAACCGGGTTGGCTGCGCACCCATCCGGAAACCCGGGAGCGGATTCACAGGCTCATGGAGTTGTCCAATCCTCGCCCGATCCACAAGGTGGTTCGGCAGGATCCGGCTATTCTCCAGATGCCCGCCCGCCACAGCCGCCCACGTTTTGGCATGGTCTCCGCTTATCGCCCCAGACGGCGGCCAAGCCCTTGGTTACGTTTGGAATGGGTCTAAAAAAAAATATTCACGACCCTCTTGAAACTCGTTTTGGAAAGTGCTATCTAAGAAAATGTCAGGGGCGCATATGGCGCTTCCATCACCCTAAAAGGACACCATTTGAGAGATTTGATACGGAGAGCCTTCAATGTCGACTCAAACCCTCGCCATTCATCGTTCTTCGGATCTGGTCGTACAAGACGGCGGTTCCGGATTCCAAAAATTCCTCCAGCAGGCCATGCAGGCCCCCATCCTGTCCGCTGAAGAGGAATACCAACTTGCCACCCGCTTCCAGGAAAATGACGATCGTGAGGCTGCTCACAAGTTGGTTCACTCCTACCTGCGGCTTGTCCTGAAAATTTCCCGTGAATATCTCAATTACCGCTTGAACCTGCCGGACCTGGTCCAGGAAGGGACCGTGGGCCTGATGCACGCGGTGAAAAAATTCGACCCCAAACGGGGCAATCGGCTCGCCACTTACGCCATTTGGTGGATCCGTGCCGCCATTCACGACTTCATTCTGCGCTCATGGCGCATGGTGAAGATCGCCACCACCCAGCTCAAACGGCAACTTTTCTTCAAGCTGCGTCAAGCCAAGGCTTCCCTATCCCCCCTAAATTGGGATGAAGCTGAAGAGTTGGCGCAAAAATTTGGAACCGACCCTGAGACCATCCTGGAGGTGGATGGCCGGATGAGCGGCGACGACACCTCCCTCAATCAACCGGTTCTGGATGACGCCGGGGAAATGCAGGATCTCATCGCCGATCAGCGTCCCAACCAGGAGTACGAACTGCTCACCAGTCAGCAGAAGGAGCTGATGGGATCCCTGATCCAGCAGGGCCTCGACCGGCTGAACCCCCGGGAGCAGGCCATCATCTGCGAACGGTTCCTGGCCGAAAAACCCGCCACCCTGGACGTTCTGGCCCAACGGTTCAGCGTCAGCCGGGAAAGAATCCGGCAGATCGAAAAGCGCTCGTTGGAGAAGCTGAAGGCGTTCTTCCAAACCGTGCCCGAGGCCCGGGAGCTGGTCATTGACGCCTGATCGTCTTTCCTTGCCTTGTCCTTGAACCGGACATGCGCCTTTGGACTATTCACCCAAAATATCTTGACGCCAAAGGGCTGGTCGCCCTTTGGCGGGAGGCGCTTCTGGCCCAGAAGGTTTTGCGGGGATTGACCCGTGGATACGCCAACCATCCCCAGCTTCACCGGTTCAAGGAACAGCCCAATCCCGTAGGGGCTATCGCCCAATATCTGCGCGCAGTTCATCAAGAGGCCCTGCGCCGTCAATACCGGTTCGGCGTTAGCCGAATCGCCCCAGACCACTGGCTCGGGACCATCCAGGCGACCGACGGGCAAATGCTCTATGAGTGGTGCCATTTCCTTGGCAAGGTGGAAAAGCGCAATCCCAACCACCATGCCATGATCAAACCTATTCTCACGCCAGATCCCCATCCCCTTTTCAGTCTGATTGAGGGTGGAGTGGCAAGCTGGGAAAAAATTCCGCCCTCTTCTTGAAATCCCTTCAGGCCATTCCTATATCCAGTTCATCAGCGACTGGAATCAAGATCTTTTCGCACAATACCAAGATGTTCCATCGATTCCCGATCGCCTGAAAACAACTGAGAATTCGCTTTTCCGGTGGAAATCCGGGGTTGTGAAACAAGGCTTAACAAAAGGTAACTATTCAGCACCCTGCCGCAAATAAGACTTGACAGCCTTTTTGGTCTGAAAATGTTTTGCTGACTTCGTAGAG
>JADFZT010000099.1 GCA_015232395.1 Magnetococcales bacterium
GGGGTGGTTCCTTGACCAAAATTTCGTCACGAACCGATAGATTTCGGGGGATATATTCCTTCACCCGTTCATCTTCGAAAAACACCTCCCGCTGATTTTCTTCCCATTTCCAGGCAGCTATATAGGTGGAAAAGAGATCAACACGCTTTTCATCCGGATAGATGGCCCACCAAATGGAAAATCTGAAAATAGCAAATGAAAGATAGAGAGCCGTCAGGAATAAGAACCCTGCCCAGAAGTTTCTTTTGAAACCAAACCGCCACCTTCCCTCAGCATGCATGATCTTGGGCCAAAACACCCAGAGGAGCACAAGATCCACCACCACCGCCCAGCGATGGGAATAGCCGGTAATCCAGTCGGAGTGATAGGGGAGAAAGCGGAGTTGTGCCCACACCAGGAGAGTCACCGGGAGGATCACCGTGGTGGTCCAGACATAGAGATTCAACAATATCCTGGCGGATCGGCTCTCCTGGGATTTGACCAGCCAGTGGGAAAAGGGGAGGGGGTAGAGGAGGGATTTCAGGTTTTTTCGGTCATCCCTGCATAAATCATGGAGCTTGCGGGAGAGGAGATAGAAGAGGAGCAGGAGATTGAGATGTAATAGAATGAATATCCACGGCACCACCACATAAAACCAAACGATGGGAATCCCCACGCTCAGCAGGGGGAGAATGATGTTGCTCTCCATCAACAACTGCTTGTGGGTGGTGGAGCCGATGAGAATGGCGAAGTAGACCCCTACCAACAAAAAAGTCAGATGCACGCCTCTCGCAACACGAGCGGATTCGTTGGCCGACTCCCAGCGTTTTTCCAGGGGATCCGGTTCTGGTGGCATAAAGGGATAGGGGCGTTGCGCGGTTCCGGAATACATGGGCTTTATTTTGAGTGGCGGTTAAATTTCATCATTCCTGGAGTTTATCAATCTCCCGGGAAAACAACCAGGGGAGGGGCGTTCAACGGGGGGAAGGGGTTCTCTTCCAAAAGTGACAAGCCTGGTTGGCAGTTTCCGGGAAAGTGTAAAAAAATATTTTTCCACTTTTGGGTGTTTTTCCCTTCCAGAAACCGCCATAAACAATATTTTATCATTACAAACAATTACTTACAGAACACACCCTCAGCTGGCTTGGGGCTTGCTTTATGGGGTTGGTAAAGAAGGCTCTCATACGAAAAAGAGGTGTGTGTCATGCAACGACGGTATCCAAAACCAAAATCCCGAAAAAAATGGACCCTGGTTGATCTCTGGATTGTGCTGACGGTGATCATCCCCGTCGCCTGGTTCGGCTATCCCAACCTCAAAAGCCACTTGTTGGAATACCAACTCTCCTCCCAAGTGCAGCTCTTTACCCAATCCCTCAACCTCACCCGCTCCGAAGCCATGCGCCGAGGCTTCCGGATGACCATGTGCCCCAGCCGCAATCAATCCAACTGCGACATCCAGGCCGGAGGCTGGGAAGAGGGGTGGGTGGTGTTTGAAGATGGGGGGATTCCAGGGGTGGTCGATGGCGAGGATCGCATCCTGGAAAGCGTCCCGGGCCTCTACGGCTCCGTCACCCTCCGCCCAGCCCAATCCCCCAGAGCCAGCTACATCTCCTTTGGAGCCAAAGGGCAGATGCGGGAATATCAGCAAGCCGGGCTCTTCAACCTCTGTGACGACCGGGGCGTCGAGCGAGCCTACTCCCTCAGCATCAGCACCAATGGCCAAGTGAAGAAAACCCCAGGGGCACGCGCCTGCAGCTGAAAACCGATGGTTTGACAGAATGGGGGGGTTACGGGGGTGGGAGGGGATCGGGTAGCTGGATCCCCTCCCAAAATTTTCTATTTTAGATGGAAGAGATCTTTAAACTGGGAGATCTGAAACAGTCGCTTGATTTCCGCCTTACAGTTGATGAGGGTGATGTCGGAATCGTTACCGCCACAATGCTCCCGCAACATCAAAAGCATGCCCAACGCCGAGCTGTCGATAAAATCCACATTGGCAAAATCAACCACAAAAGGCAGCTTCCCCGACTCCGAAATATAGGCCTTGCGAAAAGGGGTGCGCATTTTAAAATCAAAACTGCCTGAAATAGAGATGGTGATTCTGTTCTCCGTTTTTGAGGCGGTAATGGACATTTGGACCCTCTTATTGGCGATGAACTTGTTCCAAAACCCGGTGTGGGCGTTCCAAAACCCGATGTAGATCAGGAAATGGTCTCTTGGCAGCGCCCATGATATCCCAAAGGAATGGGCTTTGGCCAAGTGGGAATCGTCATAACAGGCGAATTTCAGGCCTTCCACCCTTCACCACTCCCCCCATCCGCCCCGTTATTTTGATCGACTCTACAGGGCGTGGCACTTGGGTTGGTTGGAAAGCAGCTTCACCACCAACTCCCCGCCCGATACCCGGGAGATCTGCCCGGGAAACTCATATTTGGCCCGATCCGAAAGCATCACCAGGGTTCCGGCCTCCCCGGAGAGAAGGCTCCCCACTGGGGTGGAAAGAACCAAACTGACGCTGGCTGAGGTGATCGCCTGGGTGGTGCCGGTCACGCTGCGCCCATCCTTGGCGATAAAATGGGCCGTCACCGACAGGCTGTTGGGAGAGGCCTTGCCGGAACCGGCCCCAGCCGCTGGAGCCGGAGCCGCTGCCCTCCTCGGAGATGCCGCCATACCTGGAGAAGCCCCTCTCGGAGTCGCCGCCATACCCGGAGCAGCAGCCCTCGGAGTCGTCATCATACCCGGAGCAGCAGCCCTCGGAGCTGCCATGCCAGGGGTTGGTGGAATCTTCCGCCGCCTGCGCACGATCTGTTGTTGCGGTGGCGCCTCCTGGGGTGCCTCCGCAGTAGGTACCGGGGGGGCCATTCCCTGAGGTGCGGGGGAGGGCATAAAATCCCCCCCGGGAGGGGCCATTCCCTGAAGTGCAGGGGAGGGTGTAAAGCTGCTCGCTGGATGGGCCATCCCCTGAGGTGCTGAGAGCTGGGTAGCCGCCGGGGGGGGAGGGGGATCGGCCAGGGATGCCAAAATCCCCTTGATACGATTTTGCAAGGCCAGGGACTCCCGCTTCAGCCCTTGCAGCAGCTCCTGGTTTTGCTCGTTGTAGGGAAAGTCGGAACGAACGATCTCCTCCATGTGAGCCAAAATCGCCTCTGCTTCCATGGGTGCCCGGTCGAGGGCCGGTTTTTGATCGTTGTAGCTGCGGATCAAATCCTGGGCTCCGGGGCCTTTTTTCTGCATCTCCCAAGCGCGCATATTGATGGCCAGCAAGGTTTGATTGGTCTCACCACAGAGGGTTTTGACCTCTTTCAACAGACGCTTGACCGACTCCTCGGTGGTCTCCTTGATCACTGGTACCACGGTGCGTTTGGCCGAGGGTGAGGATTGTGAGGGGGGCGTGTCCAGGGGACTTTTGGAGATGGATGGTGCGCCTTGCAGCGACGGTTGTGTCATCACACCGGGGCGGGGGTTGCGGGGTATGACAAACTCCGCATTTTCCGGCACCAGCCGCAAAATAATGTCCGACTCCACCACCCGAATCAGCTGGCAGGCATATTCCGCCTGAGACTCATCCCAAAAAAGCCACAACGTTCCCTCTTCCCCCGACTCCAGGCCGTTGACCGGAGAAGCGGAGACCAGACGCAGGCTGTTGACGCTGATTTCCCGGGAAATCCCCTGACAAGTCAAGCCGCTGGGAGATTCATAGGTGACGGGAATTTGAAAATCATTGCGATCCCACTTGCGACGCGCTTTTTCAGCATCGCTCTCGCTCTTCGAGGGGTCAGGATTTTTCTCCGGTGGTGGCACTTCCCCTTTCAGGGCTGTTTCGGAGTGGAGGCTCACCCGGTTGGAGGAAGCCAGACTCGGGGAGGCATACTGGCCGCCATGGGGTTGGTAGGTGGCATGGGGTTGATCGATCAACTCCATGGTTCCTTTCACCCGTCCCAAAAGATCCAGGGCGAGGGCTTTGAGATCCTCCAGTTGATCCCGAAGTTCCCCCTTGCTGGCGGTGGTGTTGTTTTCAATCTCATCCAATCGGGACAGGAGAGAGTCGGTCTTTCTGGGAATTTCATCCAAAAAGTGTTGACTCTCCTGGAGCGCTTCCAGCCGATCTGGGGAGGAGGCGCGGTTTTTCTTCAGCTCCCAGTCCCGAATGTTGATCTTTAAAACCGCCTGTCGGGCCTCCCGGGCAATACCGGAACACAGAGAACGAATTTCATCTCCGGCGGATTTCAGATCCCCAGCCACCTGCCCCTCAATCTTGAGGGCTTCCTGAAGGCTCTCCTGGAGTTGGCCGGAGAGGGTGGCGATCTGGTTGGCAAAAACCGATTTTTCCCCGTCCTTGGAAGTGATGAGGCGGGTCATCTCGTCGATTTCCGCCTTACCGGTGACCGAATAGAGTACCTTTTCGTCTACCTCATGGCCCAAAAACTGGGATACCCCCCACATCTCCAGGACATTTTTTTCGATCTGCCCAAACTCTTCCTGGAATTTATCGATGGGAGCCAGACCGGCCCGGGCACACTCTTGGGGATATTCGTCCCAAATTTTGCGCAGAGGTTCGAGAGACTCTTCCTGAATTTTGGGCAGGGTGGTAAACAGAGTCTCCTTCAGGGTGGGCACAAAGTCATAGAGAGTGCCGATCCCTTCTTCCACCTGGTTGTTCTGACTCGACATCTCCTTGAGCCAGTTACGCCGGGTGTGGGAAAAGGGCAAAACCTGGGCTTTGAAGGACCGGATGAAAAGCTGAAAGATGACACTCCTGGCGCCCGGCCCCAGATCACCCAACCAATCCCCACCACGGTTGTGTCCGAAATAATCCGATCCAGAAACATCCGCCTCACCGGGAAGCAGGCCCAGCTCAGGATCCTCCACCGGCAAGTCGTCCTCGTCGCTACCCTTCTGAAACCAGGTACGCATTTTACCCAGGCCCGAGGACTCTTCATCCATGACCTGGTCGATATTTTTTACCTTGCGTTGAGCTTTGGTAAAGCTTTTGGCCAGCTTGCGGTGTTCATCAAGGGCATCGCCATCATCCCCATCAATGCCGTACTCCTCACTGGCAGCGCTTTCCAGCTCCAACAAAAACATCTCCCGGTTATTCGACTGACCCGATTCGATCCCCTTGAACAGCTCCAGGAAGGTACCCTGTCCCAACCCCTTGTCCGGTTGCAGGCCGGGATAGACCCCCTGGATAAACCGGGAAAAATAGACATCCCGCTCCACCAGAAACAGGGCAATGGCCTGGGCACGGTAGTTGTAGCCGTTCATATCCTGAATGCGGGTGGTGACAAACAGCCCCCGAAACCAGTGCCAAAACAGCTGCACCGTGCTCTTGTCAGCCGGATCCTTGACCGAAGAGTCGATCTCTTCCAAAAGCTTGAAAAAGGCGTTGCGAATACCCATTTCGTTGGGGGGAACGATGCCGTGAAAAACCTGCTGAACGTCTTCCCGGTCGAAAAAGGATTTGCTTCGGGAAATAAAATCCTTTTCCCACTCCTTCATGCGTTTCAACCATTCCGGAAAGACAAACCGATCCCGGATGCCCTGTTTGGCCACCATCCAGCCGTAGATCAAGGGGTCGGCCAGATCCATGCAGATGGCAAAGATAAAAATGGCCGTGAGCAGCATGCCACCAAAAGCCACGCCATACAGGTTCAGCAAAAAGATTTTCAGTTCATTAAAATTTTTATGCTTGGCGACGGGAATCATGCCCTTTTTAAGCTCGTCGATGGCCGAAATTTCCGGAATTTCCAGATTGGCCTGGACATTATAAGAGCTGTAAAGGGCTGAACCGGACTTATCCACCCGCTGGAGAAGGCCCACATAAGCGCCGGTCAATTCGTTCAACTCCCGGGAAATATCGCCATAGAGGTTTTTGTTTTCCTCCATGGCTTCAACCATCGACTGAACGAGATCGTTGATTTGGTAATGCTCCAGGGCAAATACCCGCTGGATCTCTTCCAGAGTGTAGCCCTGCACCTTCATCATGATATCAAGCTTGAGCAGACGCCCCATCACCTTGGAAAAAGTATCTACCAGGTGATGGCCATACTTGCCCCGCAGGGTCTGGATTTTTTCCTTGATGGATGTGGAAAGATCGAGGCCTGATGCCTGCAACATGCCGTCGATCTCTCGTGAAAGAGCTGAATATTTATAGGAACTGACGACATCGTTGGTGCCTGGAACATAGCCTCCATGAACGATGAAATATTTCCCCCAATAGCGCGGACCCTTGCGGGCATCACTGCTGGAGGCAACCCCTCGAAGTTCATCCTTGGGAACCTGCTCAAAATTTTTGATGGTGCCGTTGGTGCCGGACCAGAGAATGGCCCGCAGATCGTTCAAAGAGACCGGGTTTTCCATATCGGGATGGATGGGATCGCCGATGGCCCGTTTGACCTTGTTTTGAATCGACTCCGACTGCTGGGCCAGGTCGGCCTTTTTGGAAATGATGGAAACAATGCCGTCGTAGTTGGTCTTGATGGAAACCAGCGTTAAAAAGCTGGCCAAAAACATCCAGCGGGGATTGCGTAGATAGGCGTCTCGAATCCCCTTGAAAAATCCACCTGACTCAGCCATGGCGACAAACATGCGCCCTTTAAAATCAAGAATGGCCGAAGAGAGGGTCAGGCCACAGATCAGGGCGAGCATGTAGCGGGCAGGCTCCGCCTCACGACCATCAAAAGCCCCGGAAAAAAGCTCCGAGACAGCGGTAATCTGCAGAAGATCGTTCACCCCCCGGGCAGTGGTGATGGTGGAACCGACAAAAAGCAGCAGGCCCAGGGGGAGCTTTCCCGAAGCCAGCCATTTGTTCAGGGTTTCTCCCAGCCGCTGTAAAGACCCCATTTTGCGCTGGGGGCCCAGCCAGATTTCCCGCAGGGTTCGGGTAGAACGGACTTTTCTAGGGGCGGTGGCGATCAGATCGGAATGGAGATGGTCGAATAGATTTTCCGCACCACCCAGATTGTGGCGGAAGACCAGCTTGGTCAGCTCATAGAACGGATTATATTCGAGGAGGGCCTCCTTGCCACTCTGGAGGGCCTTGCGGAATTCCTGGAAGTGAAAATTGATCTGGGTGGAGCCGGTGGATTGCTCGGAGACACCTCGAACCCGATCAACCTTTTCCTGCTTGATGACCCGTTTGAGCTGTTCGATGGAGTGGCCGGTCCGTTTAAATTCGGTCCGATTGATGTGGCTGACCAGGTGGCCGGGATCGCTCTCTTTATCGCTGACTCCTGCTTCGAGCTGATCTTCCCGAAAGGGAAAAATGGAGATGACGCTCCTGATGTCCTTTTCGGAGACAAAAAAATCCTCAATGATCTTTCCATAGATCGAAAAGAGAGGATTGTTGATGGAAGATGGCTCCGGCATAATGCCCCAAAGAGTCGCTTAATACAGCTTTCTACCCGCCCGATCTCTGATCATCCCTGACTTGGACTTAAAACAAAGAGAACACCCTCCTGGCATCCCCTCTCCCGGCATCCCACACCGGTGCCGTTTGGTTGATTCAAATGGCGAAGCAAAAAAACAGCTCCCAATCAATCGTGGATCGTTTCGATCAAAATCTTGATCCAGCAATACGAAGAAACCATCCGCCAAATAAAAAAACAGGGACTGATTTAAGTAACAGGAACAGCCGGGTTGAATGGCCCTAAAAATATGACGAGGGGGCATTCTACCCTTTTTTCCCCCCGATGACACTGAACCATCGCTCGAACTCTCAAGCCTTGGGTTAAACCATGATTCCCCCGGGCCAGCGTACCATGCTCAATCCTTATGGTGTGGTGGGCCTCTCTTTTGCCCCGGGCTGATCTTCCAGAAAGATAACCGCCGTCACTTTGTTGCCAGACTCGCTATATTCCATCCCATCGAAAGAGAGGGATCTGGCTACGGCAATTCCCCGCCCATGTTTATGCAACACCCGCCCCGGGTCAATTTTCAAATAGCTTTTCCAATCAAACCCCACGCCCGGATCCTGAATATGAAAACTGATTTCAGAGGGGGTCCGCCGCATCTGGATGGTCACTCTCTTTTGGCTGTTTTCCGGAAGAGCAAAACGGCGTTCCAGTTCAGTATCCCAGGCGTTTTGTTCGTGAAGTCTGGTTTTTTCTTCATAGGTGATTCCCAGGCAACCGTGTTCCACCCCATTGACCAGCAACTCCGCCAGGCCGATGGCCGCTGTGACCGGATTGGGACAAAGCTTGGCCAACTTTTTGGCCAACGCCCGGGCCTCTTCGACGGAACGAATGGAAAAATGGGCCTCATCCCATTTTTCAGGGTATTCATGATTTTCGGTTGTTTTGTGATTTTCCTTGAGAAGAAAGCGGATTTTTTGGTTCAGGCCTTCCCAGGAAACCGGTTTTTGTATGATCGTTCGAGCGCCTGCTTGGTTGGCCTTTTCCTGGGCCTGGCCATCCTCAGCATCCACAAACAGAATGATCGGAGGAGGTGTGACAGGAAATTCCCGAGAGAGCCTGGCGCACACTTTAAAACCGTCCGAACCAAGGGTCGATATATCCAGCAGGATCAGCTCCGGTGCACCTTCTGCACAAAGCGCCAAGGCCTCACCACAACTGTCAGCCTCCAGAACGGTAAAACCATTCCCGGCCAAAAAACGGCTCATATCGCCACGGGATTGCAGGTCGTTCGCCACAACCAGAATCAAGGGTTCCTTTTGAAACGACGCCGCACCCGACATGATACGTTTAAACTCCCTGGAAAAACAGACCGGAAAATGAGTTCATGGGTGACCATTTCCACTATTCAATACAGTACAGTTGACCTGAACGACCTGCAACGCTGCCCACATAAGGGGGCTCGGCCCATAAACAGACCAAACGCCAAGAATGGATTCCCCCGGGTCAGCAGGTAATTTCCACCATGGTGAGATCATCCTCCTGTTCATGATCGTTACGAAAGAGCGCCAAATCCTGATGAATGTTTTCCAGGGGCTCCCCTTTTTCGATCAACCGGCTGAGCAGGGACTCCATCGCTTCCTGGCCAAAAATCCGTCCTTCGGGATCCCGGGTTTCAATCAGGCCATCGGTGGTGACGAAAAGGCGATCACCCCGAGCAACCTGGACCACCTCACCGGGACGCTCGGAGCGGAGAATAACTCCCCGGGGCAAAAAGGCCGATTCCACCCGGTGACGAATCTCCGTCCCTCGGAAAACAAGCACATCCGGGACGTTACAGTTCCACACCGTCAGGGTGGTTCTGGTAGAATCAAGGGCCAGAAAACAGGCCGCCAAAAACATACCGGTGGGCATCTTTTCGTGGAGCTGCTGATTCATCTGCTCCATGATTTCACTCATGGGCAGCCCCTTGTCAGTCATCGTATAGAAAATATCCGAAACGATGGGCCCGCCAATGGCGGCTGTCAGACCATGCCCGGTAAAATCCCCCAGCATGACATATTGCCCCCCATCGGGCGTAATCCTCGAAAATAACATGTCCCCCATGGTCTTTTCCACAGGAGCGAGAAGATAGCGCAGGGCGTGATCATCAAAACGTTCGGAGCCGCGCATCTTTTCGATGATTGATTCAATAAACTCCCGCTCCATCAGGAGATGGTCGTTTAAAATCGCCAATTTTTGATGAGCGGCACGCAAAGCCAGGTGGGTTCGCACCCGGGCCAACACCACCGATGGGCTGATGGGTTTGGTGATATAGTCGATAGCCCCCAGCTCAAGCCCTTTGGTCTCGTCTTCCACGTTGGTCATGCCGGTGATAAAAATGACCGGAATATCCTGGGTGTGAGGCTCCTCCTTGAGAAGGCGACACACTTCATAGCCGTCCATTTCCGGCATCATGATATCGAGCAGGATGAGGTCGGGAGGGGGGTCGGAGCGGGCAGCCTTGATCGCTTGCCGACCATTTTTGGCGGCGATCAGCTTGTAGTCGGTTTTCAGGAGTTCTACCAACACCTGAATATTGAACCGCTCATCATCAACGATGAGAATACGGTTCTTCCTGTTTTTTTCCATCAGGCTCCCCACCTTGATGAAGTGGAATCAATGATGATCCCTAGGCCTTGGGGCCTGACGATAATCATCTGAATTGAATTGGGTTGATCCATCAGGCTTTTCCATCCTGGGTTGCGTTGACTGCATCTTTCAACTCCTGAACCATTTCCATGGCTTCTTCAAAGTCGAAGCAGTCGATTTTTTGCCCTATCTTTTCCCCAAGGTCATGAAACTGTGAATGGGCCACTATTTCCCTAATCGGCACAAAACAGGCTTCAGAGTCCACATCCATCTCCTCCAGATAAGAGGATAGTTTCTGGAGCAGAGGGGCCAGTTTTTCGATATCCCCCCCCTTGAGCTCTTTCCAGATCGGAGAAACACTCTCGGCAGGGTCGTGCTGTTTCAGGGTCTGGGTCAAGGGGCCAAGTGCACCAAGCAGGGGGGTGAGGCGTTCCTGAATACGCCCCAGCAACCTCTCATAGTGTCGTTCGTCTCCCCGGGTGATGGCACTTTCCAGATCCTGGGCCGCCTGGTGCAGGGCATTGGCACCGATGGAACCGGAAACGCCTTTGAGGGTGTGAATCAGGCGTAAGACCGTTTGCAGATCTCCTCGCTCAAAAAATTCTTGGAGGGTCGCTGTCAGGTTGCGATTATCCTGATAAAACTCACCCAGCAATTTTTTGAAAAGTTTGCGGTTGCTCCCTACGCGCCGCAACCCCTGGACCATGTCGACACCCGGCAGGTCAGCAGGCATTTCCACGGTTTCAACCTCACCAGCCACCAGGGTGGTGGGGGGAGTATAAGCCCGCTCTCCAGGGGTGATCCACTGAATCAAGGCCTCTGCCAACACCTCCGGATCCAGGGGTTTGGTAAGATGATCGTTCATACCTGCCGCGAGACATTTTTCCCGGTCCCGGTCCATGGCATGGGCGGTGGTGGCCAGAATCGGCACGTTGTTGCGCCGCTCATCCTTACGAATCCAGCGGGTCGCCTCCAAACCGTCCATCTCCGGCATCTGGATATCCATCAACACCAAATCGAGCCCCCCCCGGGCGACGGCTGCCACCGCATCCTTACCGTTTTCAGCCAAAATCACCGTCATCCCCAACCCCTCCAGCAACTCGATGGCCACCTGCTGGTTGATGGTGTTGTCCTCCACCAACAGCACTCTGGCACCGCGAATGCGCCCCAGAGCCTCCCTATGATCGCTCTTGGTTTCCAATCTGACGGGAAGGCTGCCCTCCTCGGGATGGAGCGTGGTAATGATGGCATCCAGCACCAGGGAGGCATTAAACGGCTTTAAAATATAGCCATCGACAAAAGCCTCCTCCATCTTGCGGATCACCTCTTCCCGACCATAGGCGGTCACCAACAGGACTGGGGGAGGGGAGGCCAGCGCCAGGATGCCCCGTACCCGTCGTGCCGTCTCAATGCCATTCATGCCGGGCATTTTGTAATCCATAAAAATCAGCTTGTAATCCTTTTCCTGATCGTTGGTGGCGCTGCGCTCCAACTCTACCAGTGCCTCCGGACCTGAGTTGACTGCATGGGGGGCCATGGCAAAGGATTCCAACACATCGCAAAGGATGTTGCGGGAGCTTTCGTTGTCGTCCACCACCAACACCCGCATGCCCAAAAGCTCGGAGCGGGGGACGCGGTTTTTTTTAACGGGTAACGCTGGTCGACCAAAGTGGGCGGAAAAGGTGAAGAGACTCCCTTGTCCCAGGGTGCTGATGACATCGATCTGGCCATCCATCAGCTTGACCAGCTGCTTGCAGATGGAGAGCCCCAGGCCTGTCCCGCCAAATTTACGGGTGGTGGAACTATCCGCTTGGGTAAAGGCCTGAAACAGCTTTTGGCACTGTTCACCGGTCATACCAATGCCGGTATCCTGCACCGAAAATTGGAGCCGGATACCTTCGTTCGATTTTGAATCCGGATCCAGCCGATCTTCATCCCCCACGGCCTGATCCCCTGCCACCCCTTGCCGCTCCCCTTCCGGCAGCCGATTGACTGAGATGATGATTTCGCCGCTTTCAGTAAATTTGACCGCATTATTGGCCAGATTGAGGAGCACCTGTCCCAAACGCAGAGGATCCCCCACCAGGCTATTTGGAACATCTTCTCCACGCTTAAAGAGCAGCTCAAGCCCTTTTTTTTCGACCCGGACGCAGACCATGCCAGCCAAATTTTCAAAGACATCATCCAGCTGAAAATCGATGGACTCCATCTTGAGCTTGCCGGCCTCAATCTTGGAAAAATCGAGGATGTCGTTGAGAATACCCAGTAGCGCGTGGGCTGAAGATTGGATTTTACGCAGATAATCGTACTGCTTGGCGGTCATGTCGGTTTTCATTACCAGATGACTCAAACCGACGATGCCGTTCATGGGGGTGCGAATTTCATGGCTCATGTTGGCCAAAAATTCACTCTTGGCCTGGCTGGCCAACTCTGCCACTTCCTTGGCCCGTTTGAGCTGATCGGCTTCCTTCTCCCGGGTGAGATCAATGGAGTTCCCTACGGAGCCGATAATCCGACCCTCCACATCGTGAAGAAGAGCGGCTGAGACCAGGAGGGGAAAGGTCTGACCATTTTTCCGGCGGCTGAGCACCTCCCCGGAAAAAACCCCTTCCGCCAGGATCGCCTCGCCCACCCGGCTGGACTCATCGGGATCGGCATAGAGGATATCCACGGTTTGTCCACGAATTTCCTGAAGAGAATAGCCATAGGCCTTTTGGGCCGCTGCGTTGAATTCCACAATCCTGCGATCGGCATCCACGGAGACGATCATGGAAGCGGAACCTTGAATAATATTGCGAATATATTCCTTCTCTTCGACGAGTGTGGCGTTGACCCGATCCAGCTCCAGAAGCTCCCGGGAAGCTTTGAAAAAGGCCAATACCAGGACTGAAACCAAAGAAAAAAGCAAAAAAAACCGAATATGACGATAATCCCCAAGCAATGTTTCCCAGCGAGGAACCTGGATGGTGACTTCGAAGAGGGCAAAAAGCAGGGCAAGCCCCAGGCTGATGAGCAAAAGATGGCGCAAAAGCCCCATTTTCGTCAGGGAGGGAAAACGTTTTTTGGAAATCAACATGCTTCCAGCCAACCCCGAACTCAAGCTGACCACCACCCAAACCTGGGATCCAGCCAAACCTGAAACAGTTGAAACAGTGGAATCGGACCAACCTTAGACGTAACTATTCAGCACCCTGCCGCAAATAAGACTTGACAGCCTTTTTGGTCTGAAAATGTTTTGCTGACTTCGTAGAG
>JADFZT010000100.1 GCA_015232395.1 Magnetococcales bacterium
CGCTTCCGAAGCCCTGCAATTGCTGTTTGAAGGTCAGCGGCCCTCCTTCATGCAGTCTAACGAAGCTGAATAGTTACTTTATAATTAAGGAGAACGCTCATGTTTCACACTTCTTTTCGCCCTCTGGACAACAGTGACAGTACGGTCGCCAATGGTCAGGTCAATGTCTATGAAGTGGGTACGACCACTGCAAAAACGGTCTACAAGGATCCGTGGAAGATCGCATCCTATGGGTCCCAGCCGATTGTTCTGGACGCAAACGGTGAGGCCCCTATCTATTATGATGGTGCAGCGAAAATCGTTTTAAAGACTTCCGGGGGATCGACTATCTGGACCAAGGATTCTGTCACCTGCAACCGGGAATTGAAAACCACTGTTCCGGCCGGAAATGTGGACAACTGGTATATGGGTGTGCTGAATGATCCGGTCAATGTGAAGACCTATGGCGCGATGGGGGATGGGAGTCACGATGACGCCACCGCTATCCAGAAGGCTATTGATGACAACCCCGGAGCCGTCATCCTGTTTCCCTCGGGAACTTACAAAATTGGAACCAAACTGACTCCCAAACCCGGACAAAAGTTTTTCGGATACGGAGCCACCATCAAGACTGATGCGGCCTCATATGTGCCCTATGCTTTTCATGTCCAGAGCGGAGTAGACGAGGGGGATGGTTGTGAGTTTCATGGGCTGACTTTTGAGGAGGCGACCCCAACAAGCAGCAATTCCAGCATCGCCATTGGAATGGAAGATTGCAACGATGTCGTCATCAATGATTGTGTGGCAAAAGGTTACACGCAGTATGGATTTTCCATCAAGGCTGAAAGCGAGACCATCTCCAACCCGCGTGTGACCAACTGCCGGGTGATCGATCATGCTCAAAAAGGTTCGATTTACGCTATTGGAATTCTGTTGTATTCCCCTGCCGATGATTCGGGCTATGATTCCCATGGGGGAGTTGTAACCGGAAACCAAGTCTTCATCAAGGACAGTACGGATGCGGATGGTGCTTGCTGCAAGGTCGAAAATTTCCGGGACTGTGTCATCTCAAACAATATGTTTGTTCGACCAGCGGTGACCGGTGCATCAGGTAGCGGGGCTTTGACATTGATTGGCCTGCGGGACTCTGCCATTACTGGCAACACCATCAAATCAGAGGTGGATGATGAAACGTATGGAAAATTGGCCGCAGTGAGTATCAGTTCCAACGCCAGAGTTTCCTCCATCAACCCAACCGTCTCCACCACCCAATCATCCTACAATGTTCTCTTCAGTGACAACAACTTGAGTGGGGTTGCCGATCCAGATCCTGGAGATGAAACCGGTGCTTTGGTCCTCACCGGTGATCTGACCAATATCAAGATCTCCAACAACGTTATCCAGGCCCAGGTTGATTTGGTATATACCTCCGAGACAGTTACCAATCCGTCTGTCGGCAAACTATATACCATGGAGACAGACTTCAACAATATCAGCATTACCGACAACTCGATTGGAACCTATTTGAAATGTACGGGCCACCAGATCGATACGCTGAATATCAAGGGGAATACCATCAACAACCAAGTGTCGATCGAACCTGATTCGAGCACAACACCAAATGTCAATACCGTCCAGATTATGGATAACATCATCCTTTTGAAGGATGGTGAGCAGATCAGGCTTCATGGGACCTTGACGCGGTTCGTGAGGAACACAGTTATCAAGAAAGGTACTTTGAAAACAGGGCAAAATGAACTGATCAGTATCGGAGACGATAATGTGATCATCACGGACAATACTTTCAACTGCGGCTCGGCAACTCCTTGGTTGGCCACATTGACCTCTGATGCACAAAACGCCCGTGTTCACAAAAACCATGTGCGGGGGCCTTTCGATGGCCTTGGGCCAACGACTGCCAAACGGCTGGTCAATTTTTCTTCAGGTGGAACATTCACGGATCGCCTCAATACGGGCGACACCATGTCGGGAAAAATTACTTCATTCCAGCCTGGTGGTCCCGGAGGTTTGGTTGCTGGAGCGGGTGTCAAATCCAGCGCCATTTCGGTAACCCTCGCCCGGGTTGGCGATATCGTTCACGTCAGTCCGGGAACGGATCTCAAGGGCTGTGTTGCCACTGGCTATGTCCAGTCCACCGGGAATGTGATCATCAGAGTCCAAAATGGTACACCCAATACCCAAGGTTTTCTTCCCAAAACCTGGTGGGTCCAGGTAACCACTTTCCAAGATGAAACCACATGACCTCGAAACCGGAACAATTTTGACACACATCCCGTCAATTCAAGGGCTGTTCTACGGAACAGCCCTTTTTTTGATTCTGGAGAAGGATCTCTTGCATGAAAGAGTAATGTTTTGATATCCTGGTATGGTATAGGTGTTTTAGGCTTTTGACAGGGGTGACATGAAAAATATATTCTTATATTCTTTTTTGGTTTCTTTCCTTTTCGCCTCTCCAGTCAACGCTGCAGAGGTGATGGTGGACGTTTATGGTGCTGATGGAAATGATTATGGGGTGATTGGGACTACCGTAGCACTGAAAAATGATGGCTCTCTCTGGCGTTGGGGCGCTACCGACTGGACTGGACAAAGTTTCAATAGTTTCCGAAACCCTACTCTGGTAGAAGGTCTATCAAACGTCAGTATAATGTCGGTGATGGATTCGGGCGAATATCTTGCTCTGACCAGTGATGGTTCGGTATGGAACGTGTTATTGGATACAGATGTTTATAATTCGGAATTTGCAAATCTGGAGAGGATATCGAATCTGACCGATGTGGTCGATATTTCAACCGGTTGGCATCATTATGCTGCACTTACTTCAGACGGGAATGTCTGGGCATGGGGTAGTAATTCCTCCAGTCAGCTTGGTTCACTGGCCACGAGTGATAATGAGGATGATCCCGTTCAGGTATCCATTCCGGATCCGGTGGCCAAAATATCTGCGGGCAGCGACCACACCCTGGCCTTGACCGAGGGTGGAACGGTTTGGGCCTGGGGGGCCAATGAAAATGGCCAGCTGGGAAATGGCAATACGGAGGAAAACGCCACACCTGCGGAAATAGCGGGCCTGACCGACGTGGTGGACATTTTTACGGGTCTCTATCACAACTTTGCGCTGCAAGAGGATGGAAGCCTTTGGGCTTGGGGGAGCAACTTTTATGGTCAACTGGGTGACGGCACCACCGATAGCAGGCTCACCCCTGTACACGTCCAGGATGTCACCGATGTGGCAACAGTTGCGGCTTCATACAAGCATTCCGTTGCCGTGAGAACCGATGGTACCGTTTGGACTTGGGGGTACAATGGTTACGGCCAACTTGGGGACGGCTCGACTGAAAACAGCTCCACTCCGCAAATGGTTGACGGCGTGAGTAATGTGACCGCCGTAGCCGCGGGTTACCACACGGTCGCCATATCCGAAGATGGCTCCGTCCGGGCCTGGGGTGCCAATGATTATGGTCAATTGGGAGACGGCACTACCACCGACCAGTACTCGCCAGTTCAGGTAATTGATGCTGATGGGGAGCCGTTTTCGGTCTTTGTTGACGGTGATAATTATGAATCGGACGATTCCCAGGACGAAGCCAACCCCCTTACTTCTGGAGAATCCCAAACCCACTCCATCGAACCTTATTATGACCAAGACTGGTACACCTTCACCCTGACCCTCTCCTCTTCGGTTACCATCGAAACTTCCGGAGAGTGGGGGGATACGTTGATGACCCTCTATGATGAAGATCTGGAGGAGGTCGCCAGCGATGACGATAGCGGGGAGGGGCTTTTTTCCCTGATTTCCTTTGATTGCGACAACTATCTCATCCCGGGCAGCTACTACATTCAAATGGAAGCTGCTGATGGAGAAACCATCGTTCCTTCCTATGACATCCTCTTGCAAGAGAGCGTCTGTGAATCAATCGATGCCGACGGTGATGGCGTGATGGATGCCAACGATCTCTTCCCCACCGATGCTTCCGAATGGGGCGACAACGACGGGGATGGTACAGGGGATAATGAAGATATCGACGACGACGATGACGGCATGCTGGATAGCTATGAAGAGACCTATGGCCTGGATCCCAACGATCCCAGCGACGCCGAACTGGACACCGATGGCGATGGCGACACCAACCTGGAAGAGTCTCAATTCGGCAGCGATCCCACCGATGCCGACGACGCCCTGGTAGAGGGATGCGACGCCAAGGAAACTTTCACCGATGTTTCCTGCCTCCACTGGGCATTGGACGAAATTGAAACCATGGTGGATACCAGCATCACCAGCGGTTGTGGGGACGACAACTATTGCCCGGACAACACCCTGCAACGCTCGGAAATGGCGATTTTTCTGCTGCGTGCCAAATATGGCGGTGACTATTCCCCGGCAGCAGCCAGCGGGGCTCTTTTTACTGATGTGGCGTCCGATTATTGGGCAGGCCATCATGTGGAACGTTTGGCAGATCTCGGCATCACCCAAGGGTGCAGTGACAGCGCATTTTGCCCCAGCCGGGAGATCACCCGCTCGGAGATGGCGATCTTTCTGCTGAGAACCAAATATGGCTCGGACTATCAACCCCCGGATGCCACCGGAGAGGTGTTTGGAGATATCTCTTCAGACTATTGGGCCGCCCCCTATATTGAGCAATTGGAAACGGAAGGGGTGGTGGCAGGCACGATCGAGCCCGGGCGTGAATGCGACGATGGCCATTATTGTCCCAGCCAAAACATCAACCGGGCGGAGATGGCGGTTTTCCTGGTCAACATGTTCGATCTGGATGCAGATCAGAGCGATACAGCCACCTTGGCTTTGGTCCCCCAAACCGGTCAAACCGTCTCCTACGACTCCGGGGATGATGGCGACCTGCAATCAGGGGTGGCTTGGCCCGACCCCCGTTTTACCGACAACGCTGATGGGACGATTACCGACAACCTGACCGGCCTGGTCTGGCTCCAGGATGCCAATTGCTGGGAGCTTGTCAATTCAGGTTTGTCCCAGGTGGAAGCGTTGAATGCCGGGACCGAGAGTTGCGCAGAATACACCAGCCGTTATTCCGATTGGCGCCTGCCCTCCATTCGGGAGCTGCAGAGCCTCTTGGACCTGGGAGCCTCCTTCCCTGCTCTGCCGGAGGAGCATCCATTTTTGAAAGTACAGTATGGCGCCTACTGGTCCAGCACTGTCGGCAGACCCAATACAAATCGTAATGACTATACATGGTCGATCTCAATGACCACGGGCTACATCTCCCTTATTTCGGAGGACTACACCGCGTTTGTTTGGCCGGTTCGTGATAGCTCCGATGTGGCCCTGTTGGCGACATCAGCCCCCGAAACCACCGCTCTGGTGGCACAGACCGGGCGCAGGGTTTCCTTCCAAGAGGGTGATGACGGCGATTTGCAATCAGGGGTGGCTTGGCCAGATCCACGCTTTACCGTCCATGATGATGGCACCGTGACCGACAATCTGACCTCTCTGGTCTGGATGCAAAATGGGGAGTGCTGGGAAGCTGGTACCTGGGAAAAAGCCCTCTCTCAAGTGGCAGGCCTCAATTACGGCTACGTAACCTGTGATGGATATGATGGGGAGTATGCCGATTGGCGCTTGCCTTCCCGAAATGAGCTGTTGAGCTTTATCGATTTTGGGGAAGTTTTCCCAGCTCTCTCCGATGATCATCCCTTCGAGGGGGTCGAGGTGCAAAATGATGGGGAGAACTATTGGTCCAGCACCCCTCTTGAATTTGATCCGGAACGCGCTTGGGGGGTGGACTTTAACGAAGGCCACTCCGAACACGCTGAAATGACCGAAAGCTACTACGCTTGGCCGGTGCGGGATGGTTTGTGAGGTTGGTTTTTGTCTTCAGATGAACCAGCCCCACCTCTTTTCCTGATTGGCCTGGCGTCGCCAAAGCCACGACCCATTCCCGAAAAGAGCGAAATCGACCCTCAGGGCAATTTATAGAAATTCGAATCAAGAATTGGACATCTGCCGTTGCCCTTTTTTCATCATTCCCGCGAAGGCGGGAATCCAGGATATCTGGCACGAACCTTTCCAAATCTGACATCACTTTCAGCAAGATACCGGCCTTTCTTGAAAGTTTGGTTTTTCCTTGAGGGCAATCATCAGCTCCCTGGATCCCCGTCTTCGCGGGGATGATGAGTCAGGGAAGAGTGTCCAATTTTGAGATAGAACGGCTATAGTCTCTGGAATTTCCAAAAAAAACTCTCTCGGATTCAGCAAACCTCCACTCAAATGATTCTGATGCTCAAGGTCTGTAGGTCCCAGAATCTGTAGCATTGATGAAAAATCCCTTTGCGTCTGTATCAATCAATATTTCTGGATTGAGTTCATACACCACCCCATCTTTCTCAAAGTAGAGATAGGCGGTGTCATATCTCTGATTGATGGGGTCCCAGCTTTGGATCATATCTACGAATAATCCATCGGAATGGTCCATGACCTCGGCTCTGAATTCCGCCAATGAGGTGATGCTCTCTTTCTTGCTGGGCGGTATGCTGATCAAATTCAACCCCTGAACGAGATCCACACTGGTGAATTCCTGCCCCTGAAGTTGCAGAGAAGCTTCGCCATCCATATCGATGAAATAAGCACTGCCAGCTTTGAGATCGATTTCCTGGCCATTGGGGAGCACTTCACCATCGACCATTACGTTGACATATGGGTAATCAAACCTCTGATTGCTAGAATCCCAGCTATAAATTTGTTTGACCATCACACCATCATTGGCCTCCCGAATGGCTGCATCCCATTTGCTTGCTGTGGTAATGACGCTATTTTCGAAGGGATAAGGTGCCAGGTTGAAGCCGGTCGTATATTGATGGGTAATGGTGCTCCCTTGGGTGAGTTGCAAGTTGCCAAAATATTGCAGGGACTGACTGTCCAGGGTGTAGGTTTGGTTCAGGTATTCGGATGTTTCAGTATCGGTCGGGTTAACCATGACATCAATCGTCAAGCCATCCCCTATCTGCCATGCTTCTGAAAGATCACTCAGGTTGGTGATGACAATGGTCAGGAGTCCCTCTGTATCGTCATAGGTCAGCACGCCATTTTCATCAATACCATCGGTCAATGTCGATGAAACGCCGTGGATATCGGTAACCGTGACCACGATGTCCGTTTCAGCCGGATGGGTGAGAGGGGTTGCGCATTGGCTATCTAGGCGGACGATACGTCCCACGACTGTTTTGGGGCCTTCTTCACCGGGCTGGTAGTTGAGTTCTTCGATGGTGATGGTAACGCTATCCCCGGCGCTCCACTGAGCCCCATCGTGGACGGTCAGACCAAATTCGTAAGTGCCGCTTACGGTTGGAGTGAAGGTGGGGTTAACCAGGGTGTCGGAAGAGAGAGTGATGTCGGAACCGATGGGCTGGCTGTTGATGCTCCACAGATAGGTGAGTTCCTGGGTTGGATCGGGTGCTGAAGAGCAACTGCCATCGAGTGTCACTTCGGTGTTCACGTCATAGGTCATGTTCAACCCGGCTTCGGCCACTGGCAAAGCAATCGGAGTGTCCGCCGGGTCGGTGGGATCGGTGCCGGCCAAAATTTCCTCCAGATTGGATACACCATCGCCATCCAGATCTGAATCGGCATCGCCGGGATCTTCCGGGTCCAGTCCATAGTCCATTTCATCCAAGTCCGACATGCCATCGTTGTCGTCATCCAGGTCGCAGGTGTTGCCAACGGCATCTCCATCCAGATCCTCTTGATTCGGGTTGGCTACGGATGGGCAGTTGTCCTCTTCATCCAATACGCCATCGCCATCGGTATCGGCACCAGTTTCGATGACGGTCAGGATAAAGCTGTCACTGATGGCAAGCTCTCCATCCCCCACCGTGATGGTGATGGTGGTTGACCCTTTTTGATCGGTTGTGGGGGTGAGGGTCGCAGTGCGGTTTTCCCCCGAACCATTGAGCTGAATGTTGGCGTCAGTGACCAGAGTGGTGTCGCTGGAAGTGGCACTCACGGTGAGAAGGTCGGCAGAGGATTCGAGATCTCCGATGGTGAATGCAATGGCGTTGGTTGGGGTGTTTTTGTCGGTGCTCTGATCGGTGATATCGGAGAGGGTGGGCGGATCGTTCACCGGGTTGACGGTGAGCACGAAGCTTATGCTGGTGGTATCGAATTCATCGCTGACAGTGAGGGTGATGGTGGCGGTTCCGTATTGATCATCTGCTGGCGTGATGGTCACGGTGCGGTTGTCCCCGGATCCACCAAGCTGGATGTTGGCGTCGGGTATCAGGGTGGAATCGCTTGAAACAGCATGCACTGAAAGATCGTCGGCGGAGGATTCCCTATCCCCGATGGTAAAGCCAATGGCGCTGGTGGCTGTATCTTCGTCGATGCTCTGGTAGGAGATTTCGGAAAGGGTGGGCGGATCGTTCACCGGGTTGACGGTGAGCACGAAGCTTATGCTGGTGGTATCGAATTCATCGCTGACAGTGAGGGTGATGGTGGCTGTTCCGGATTGATCCTCTTCCGGAGTCAGGGTCACCGTGCGCTCCGCTCCGGATCCACCGAGGACAATATTGGCATTTGAAACCAGGCTTTCGTTGCTGGAAACGGCACTGATATTCAGATCATCAGCGGGTGTTTCATGGTCCCCAATGGTGAAGGCAATGGCTGGGGTGGATATATTTTCATCGACGCTTTGATTGCCGGGATTGGTGATGGTGGGCGGATGGATAATGGGAAGAATGATGACCGTGATGGTGGCTGAATTGGAATCTGAAGCGCCATCGTTGACCGTAAAGGTAAAAGAGTCTTCGCCGCTGACATGGTCGTTGGGGGTATAGGTATAGGCTCCGGTGGAGGCATTGGTAATGGAGGCCGAACCCAAGGAACCCTGGTTTTCGATGCGATAGGTGAGACTGTCCCCGTCCGGATCGCTGGCTTGGAGGGTTCCGGAGGCGGCACTGTTTTCGCTGGTATTCAGCGTGCCATCGTTGGCCACCGGGACTTCGTTGATCAGAGAGATGGTCCTGGAGGATCGATTCCCTACTTCGTCGTAGGCATATTCGGTAATGGAGACGTTTTCACGCTCAATTCGGATGAGGCGGTTGAGGTCGTCATAGCTAAAGTCTACTGTTTCTGCGGATGCATGAAAACAAAACAACACAGAAACAATTGACATGATTAATGTCGAATGCTTTTTTTTCATAACCCCCTCAGTGCAAACATGTTTGCAAGGAAATTGCCTACACCTCTAAAAAAACACTCCACTGATGCTATTTCTGCATTCACTATACAAACGCAAAGTGTTTTATTGGAACAGAAACGAAGGCAATAAGGTAATCGCCTGCCGCTCCCATAAATCCAATGTTACTTTATTTCGTTTCCAAGCAGCTCAAAATGTTCTATCGAAAACTCTCCTATCAAAATAGAGCCATCCACCCTTTTCAGTAATGGTTGAAGCGAATCATTGAAATAAGATGCAAACCGACCTGATTCCTTTATTTTTTCAGCATCAGCAGCTAATGAAAGACCCAATAGTGCAGCATGAATAAATGCATCTTTTGAATCTAACTCCCCCTTTATTCCACTAACAAGGACAGGAGCAGCATCAACTGCTATAGCAACAGCTCTAGAAGCAGGGTGTAGATAAGAGACAGTTTTGAAGAAGTTATGAGCTATCTTCACACGATTGATTAATTTTTCATTGTCGGCCCATGAAGTGTGTTTATACCACCAACTTTCTGTGCTTTGACCTTTAGGATCAATCCCCATCATTGGATTCCCCAACGCATACACATACCGATTCAGGGTCCCCGGCTGCACCATCTCACCCCGCAGGGGATCCTTGCTCAGGAAGCGTCCGGTTTCGGTGTCGTAATATCTGGCGCGCATGAAGAGCAGGCCGTTGTCTTCGTCCATCACCCCATATTGACCCACATAGCGGAACGGATTGGTGGCGTCGGCGGGTTCCATGGCAATGACCTGGCCGAATTCGTCGTAGGCATATTTTTCAACGATGTTGCCGCTGCCGTCGGTCACAGCCACGGTGCTGCCGCGACTGTCATAGTGATAGCAGTAGCGTTGCCCGCTGGCTGAAATCCGGTGGAGGAGACCGCCTCGGCCATGGATATAAAAGTGGCTGACGTGGCCGCTGGTGTCGGTCTCTTCCAGCACCCGACTCATGGAGCCGTTGAGATCCAGCACATAGCGGGTAGTCGTTCCCCCTATGGTGCGGGCGATGCGGTTGCCGAAGCCATCATAGGTGTAAGAGATGGTCTCTCCACCGGTCGTCGCGGAGTCAAGCCAGTCTGCGCTGTTGAAGGCGTAGCTGTTGCCGTCACTGCTCCCCTCACGGTTGCCGTTGAGGTCGTTTTCATACTCCACACTTCCCGCCTGGGTCAGCCTGTTTTCGTCATCGTGGCTATAGATCATGCTGCCGGCAGTGGGGGATGGGAGGGGGAGCAGGTCGGTTCCGGTGACTGACTCATGGTTGCCCAAAACATCCAATACAAAGCTGTATGAAGCGATGAGGGTGTTGTCGGAGCGGTTGTGGGTGATCGAGTCCAAGCGCCCTGCTTCGTCATAGCCGAAAGTCGAGGTCGTCCCGCAGGCACTTTCGATGGTGTCGACCTGGCCGGAATCGTCGTAGTGAAAGGTGCTTTTTTTGCCGTCGTTCAGCCAGTCGGTGACGGTGTGGAGCCGGTTGTTGTCGTAGTAGCCATAAGTGACGGTTCGCGGCGAGTTGGTGCTGGAAGCGTCTGGATAGGTGATGGTGGCTGACCGTCCCGCCCCATCGTAGCCATAGCCCACGCTCTGCCCGAAGGTGTCGGTATAGCCTGTGATCCGGTTGAGATCGTCGTAGCTGAAATTGTCCGCGTTGGAGTCGCCGTTCCAGTCCGCTATTCGGGTCAGGTTGCCATGATCGTCATAGCTGAGGGTGACCGTGCCGGGGGTGGGATAGGCAATGGTCTCCAGCCGATTTTCTGCATCATAGGTCAGGGTAATCGACTGGCCATCCGGCTTGGTGATGGTTTTCAGGCCGCCGTTGTCGTAATAACCATATTGAATGGTGGAAAGAGGGGATATCTCTTTTTCGAGCAGATCCCGACCGGTCTGATACACAAAGGTGGTGGTGCGATTTTTGGCATCGGTGATCGATTCCAGCAGGTTGTTTTCATTGAAATCATAAACAGTGGCTGGATTGGTCCAATGGGTCGCCGATGTCAGATTGTCGTTGTTATCATAGGTATAATGAAAAGTGGGCGTGGCGGCATGGGTGTGTTTGGCGTTGCGGATATCCGTCGTGCGTCCGGCCGCATCGTTGGTAAAGGTGGTGGTGTTACCCTTGTGATCTTGAATGGTGGCCAGGTTTGCGTAGGTGTCATAGGTAAAATGGGTGGTTCTGTTTTTCCCGTCGGTGGTGGTTTTGATTTGACCGTTGTCAAAATAGGTATAATTCACCGTTTGGCCCAGCGGGTCTTCGGTACGCATAAGTTTGAGGCCGTTGGTGGGATCGTCATAATGGGATTGCCAGGTGTGTTGCAGGCCATCGGTGACGGAGCGCAGGTTGTTGTAGGCGTCGTGGGTGTAGCTGGTTTCGGAAAGCAACGTCCCACCCTGGTCTCGTGCCGTTATTTTTTGGACATTGCCATTGTCGTCATAATCGATCGTGTAGCCGTTCCCATCGGTATCGGTGATCTGGCTGGGTTTTTGGGGATGATCGGCAATCAGATAGTCGATATCGCTGCTGGCTGAACTGGGATGGATGGTTTGCTTCAGCTGGTTGTCATCGTGCTGAAATTTCCACAAATCAGCTGTTGGCGTGGTGAGATGGGTGAAGCCGTTGGTCAGGGAGAAGGTGGCCAGGGTTTTGCCATCCTCCTGGATGTTTTTGACCGTACCCTCGCTCTCATAGGTGATGGTGCGGCTGTTTTGCCTTGGGAAGAGCATGTTCGACAGCAGGTTTTGATCGTTGTAGCTGTAAGTGGTTGTCTGTTGCCCGGCATCCTGGAAAGTGGCCAGGCGGCACTGATCGTCATATCCAAAAAGAACACTTCTTCCAAGAGCGCTCTCCGTCACACGACTCAGTTGCACCAAGGGATATTTTTCCAAGGGGCAGTCCATATAATCAAATTCAAACCGCCGACCGGCAGCGCCGGTGACTGAATCGAGCCTGCCATAGCCGGCGATATTTTCTCCGACGCCGAAAGTGACTGCAAACCATTCGAGGGTGATCTGGTTGTCAAACCTGTCCGTTATCCATGTTGGATAGAGATAGGGCAGTTTTTCACTGAAATTTCTGAAGGAGTAGGTGATGCGGTCCTTGGTGGTGATGTCATATCCGGTATTGCCGCTACTCACGACCTCCACCTGGGCGTAGGTTTGGGGTTCCGGAAATTCAGCATATTTTCCGGTGGCATCATCCTTCTGGAACAGGGTTTCGCTGCCATCCCCCCAATGTACCGCCAGGAACGCCTTGTCACTGGTCTCCTGGAGAAAAATATCAAAATTGTGGCTCCATCCCAGTCCCATGAGACCCTGATGGGCGTCAAAGGAGTTATAGTGGTGTTGGAACGCCAGTTGTGGTCCGGCGCCACGCAGGGAGAGGCTGGGGGTGGGGTGTGCAAAGCGATAGGCCAGGGTGCCCAAATCCACCCCCTGGTGGTTCCCTTGGAGTTTACGGGGGGCGTCAGGGGTCTTGGATCCGGCGGGGAAAATATATCCGGCGATGCCATCGTCCGAAAACCCCCACTCGGTTTTGGCCAAAACCGCATCATATTCGGTCTGCCGGGAGACCATGACATAGTGGTAGTCATCCCCGGTTTTGGCTTGCTTCAAGCGATGAAAGGGGATGGTTCCAGGAGATCCAGAGTCCGCATAAACCCACCCCTGTATGCCTTCGTACTGGTAACCATCGATGATCTTTGAGTCTTTATCCTCTTCATCGGTGGTATAATAGTGGGTATCAGCTGATCCTGGT
>JADFZT010000101.1 GCA_015232395.1 Magnetococcales bacterium
CCGGTCCCAGGTTCGAATCCTGGTGGGCCCACCATTTTATTTTTTAATAAGGACTATCCCAGCCACGCCTTTGACTTCGAAAACCCTGCTCCCAACCCCCCTATCCAGAAGCGCGCCCCCTCTTGGCAAAACCCACTCAATTTCAAAACTTTTCACCCACTTCCGCCAACATCAGTTGAACTCACAACACACAACCAAATAATCATCCAAAATATGTCAAAACGGACGCCATGATGGAGATGAAAGCCGCAAAAATTGAATGTCGGAGGCCATAAACGGGGGGCAGGAATGACTTGCCAGATTTGACAATACTTGCCAACCATTGGAAACATTGAAGAAACTAAAAATAAAAAAACCGCCTCGGAAGGCGGCTCTCTACCGGGGAAAATTTCCCCGAAAAAATAAAATGGTGGGCCCACCAGGATTCGAACCTGGGACCGGCCGGTTATGAGCCGGCGGCTCTGACCGCTGAGCTATAGGCCCAATGCTTGACTTAGGATTCCAAAAAGCTCCTCAGTTTGCGGGAGCGGGTGGGGTGGCGGAGTTTGCGCAGGGCCTTGGCCTCGATTTGGCGGATCCGCTCCCGGGTAACGTGAAACTGCTTGCCCACCTCTTCCAGGGTGTGGTCGGTGGGGAGGCCGATGCCAAAACGCATTCTCAGGACATTCTCCTCCCGGTCGGTCAGAGTCTTGAGCACCCGTCCGGTGGTATCCCTGAGATTGGCCATGATCGCCAGATCTGAAGGCGACAACATCGATTTGTCTTCGATAAAGTCCCCCAGATGAGAATCTTCCTCGTCCCCCACCGGGGTTTCCAGAGAGATGGGCTCCTTGGCGATTTTCAATACCTTGCGGACTTTTTCCAGGGACATCTCCATCCGCTCGGCAATCTCCTCCGGAGTGGGCTCCCGTCCCATCTCCTGCACCATCTGCCGGTTGGTGCGCACCAGCTTGTTGATGGTTTCGATCATGTGCACCGGAATGCGGATGGTGCGGGCCTGGTCGGCGATAGAGCGGGTGATGGCCTGGCGGATCCACCAGGTAGCGTAGGTGGAAAATTTATACCCCCGACGCCATTCAAACTTGTCCACCGCCTTCATCAGGCCGATGTTGCCCTCCTGGATGAGATCCAAAAACTGCAGACCCCGATTGGTATATTTTTTGGCGATGGAGATCACCAGACGCAGATTGGCCTCCACCATCTCCTTCTTGGCAACCCCCGCCTTGCGTTCCCCGTTCAGGATATTTTTGTGGGTGTTTTTCAGATCCAGAATGGTCTGCCCCGTGTCCAACTCGATATCCCTCAGCCGGGCTTGGAGATCCTGGATCTTATCCCCGGACTTGGCTTTGAGGTTCAACCAACCCGAGGTTCCCTTCATGGCGACCTGGTCCAGCCACTCCTCCTGCCCTTCCTTCCCCAGATAGGATTTCAAAAATTCCTTACGACTCACCCCAGCCTTGGTGGCCAAAGCCAGGATTTCACCCTCCTGCTTGCGCACTTTGTCCACATGGCGCTTCAACTTGTCTACCAGGTTGTCGATCTGCTTTTGGGAAAAGTTGATGGCCGAAACCATTTCGACGATGCGATCCTTGCAGGCCTTGTATTTCTGCAGGGTCGCCTTGTCCACCTTTGGGGGGGTTTTTTTGGAGCCTTTTTTATTGGCTTCAGCCGTATCGTCCAGGTTGCCTTGCAGGGCGATCAGGGCGGCGTTTTCTTCGCTAATATCATCAAAAATTTTCTGGGTGTTTTCCAGCAACTCCTGCATGCGGTCGAACTCAACGGGATCAGGCTCAGCATCATCCAACTCATCCCCCTCCTCTGAGCTCTCATCCCCTTTAGAGCCCTCACCCTCTTCGGAAACCTTCTCTTCAGAGACCTTTACTGCACACATTCTCCCTTCGGAGGGGAGCTCTTCAGGAATTTTCTCTTCCGCTTTGCTCTTCTGTTCTTTCTGATTCTTCTGTTTGTCACTGCCGGAAGCCTTGTCCTTCTCTTCGACCTCTACCCCTTCGCCTTCGATCTTGTTTTCATCCTCCTCCTCATCCTCATCCTCATCCTCATCCTCTTCGGATTGGGGGGGTGGGGGGATATCCAGGATATCTCTCAGGGAAATCCGACCTTCCCGAAGTTTTTCACCCAGTAGGATAATTTCCCGAAAGGTGGCTGGGGAGTTACAGATGGCATAGATGACTTCGTTGCGCCCCTGCTCGATCCGTTGGGCGATCTGAATTTCCCCCTCTCGGGTCAGCAGATCCACCGAACCCATTTCCCGCAGATACATCCGTACCGGGTCGTCGGTCTTGCCCAGATCGATATCTTCAATGGCTGATTCCGAAGACTTGGTGGGGGCCGCCTCCTCCAGCGGAGGGTCTGGCTCAGCAACGACACCCGGTAGAGGCAACTTGGCCCCACCCTCGGTTTTTTCAACCTCCTCCCCATCCGCCTCTTCGACCAGATTGATGCCCATGTCGTCAAACAGGGAGACGACATCCTCAATCGCATCCGCAGAGTTGACCTCCTCGGGCAGGACGTCATTGACCTCATCGAAAGTAAGGAACCCGCGTTCCTTACCTCGTTCGATAAGCTCCTTCATGGGGGTGAGCTTGTTTTCCTCGGTCATAGTTCTATATCCGCGGCGCGGGCGCGCATTTGATCTGGGTTTATTGTCTAAAGAACAGGCCAGGATTTGGGATCATTTATCCGGCGCTCTTCCTTGCATAGTGCATTGTTCCGACTCAAAAACTCGTCATCATCCACTCTGCCCAGGCGATTGTCTTCCCTGAGCTGCTGCTTCTGAGCCTTCAGCTGTGTTTTCAGTATGGTTCTCAGACATCCGATAAACTCCTCTTCGGCACGACCCAGATGCAACTCTTCGGATCGGAGGATTCCTTGGGCCAGATCAGCCAGCACCGGCTGGGAAAAACGTTCCAGGGGCCACGCTGTCAGAGGCTGTTCCATCTGGTATCCAAGCTCCAGCAACTCCGACAAAATCGCCGAAAATTGCCGATTTTTCAGAACGAGCCCCCCAAGATCCTCTTCGTATTCCACTGCAAAGTTGGGAAAACGCAAGAGCTGGGCCAAAAGCACTTTTTCGTAGTCCCGCCCCATGGGGCCAGGCAGCGCCTTTTCGGGAACCGGACGCCCCATCGGTAGCTCCCGGCGACGGATGGGGGTCGAAACAGTCGGCGGCGGCTTTCGCCTTACCTGGCCCAGGGCATTGACCACATGCTCACCACTGAGCCCCAGGCGCTTGCCCAACTCCTCGGCAAAAAGAGTCTTGAGCAGGGGATCCGCCACCTTGGCGAGCAGTGGACCGGCACGATGCACCAGTGCCGCCTGCCCTTCCGCCCCTTCCAGGTTCAGATCCTTTTTTAAATAACGATAAAGAAATTCCATCAAGGGGGTGGCCCGATCCAACCGGGCCTTGAACCCTTCCGCCCCCTCCCGGCTTACCACATCGTCCGGATCTTCCCCCTGGGGCAGAAAGAGAAAGTGGGCGTGGCGGTCAGCCTGCAAACCATCCAACACCTGCTCCAACGCCCGCCAAGCCGCCTGCCGCCCGGCATTGTCGCCATCAAAACAAAAAACCAACCGGCCACTGCGCCGCCAGAGCAGCTGCATGTGCCGAAGGGTAAAAGCGGTCCCCAAGGTGGCGGCGACGTTGGTGATGCCCCGGTCGGCCAAGGCGATGAGGTCCATATATCCCTCAACCACCACCGCCCGGTTTTCCCGTCGGATCGACTCCTGGGCCAAATCCAGCCCGTAGAGGATCTCCCCCTTGTGATAGAGGGGCGTCTCCGGGGAGTTGAGATATTTCGGCTCACCCGAGCCCAACGCCCGCCCACCAAACCCCACACAGCGACCCCGCAGGTCGTTGATGGGAAAGATAATCCGCTCCCGAAAGCGGTCGTAGGGCTTTCCCCCACTCTCCTTGCGAATCGCCAGCCCCGCCCGAATCAGGGAGTTGACTGCGGCCTCGCCCCCACCAAAACGATCCAACAAAAATCGCCAGCCTGGCGGGGCAAACCCCAATCCGAAGCGCTCGATGGTTTCCGGCTGAAGCCCTCTTTTTTGCAGATAGTCCCGGGCACTCCGACCGTTGGGCGCTTGCAGTTGCTCCTGAAAGGCGTCCCGGGCGGCTGCAACCAACGCCAGCAGTTGCTCCCGCTCGGCTTTTTCCTTTTTCTGTCTTGGATCCTCCCGCCGGGTTTCCGGTAACGGCAGGCCTGCCTCCCCAGCCAGCTCCTCGATGGCTTCAGGAAACTCGACCCCCTTGATTTTCATCACAAAACCAAAGGCATCCCCCCCTGCGCCGCAGCCAAAACATTTAAAGATCCCCTTATCAGGATGGACACTGAAGGAAGGGGTTTTTTCGTTGTGAAACGGGCAGAGCCCCTGCCAGTTGACGCCAGCCTTTTTCAGGGTAACGTGGCGGCCAATAACCTCCAGCAGGTCGATTCGGTTACGGATTTCCTCAAGAAAGCTATCGGGATAATAACCCATGAAACTCCGAACCGGTTTGACCGAGGGGATTGAAGCTTGGGTTATGAGCGGTCCGGATGCTCCCCCATATAACGGCAAAAGCCCCGAAACGGGGCCTCGTAGTCGTAACCCTTTAAAATAGCTTGATTTTGCAATTTGTCAAGGTTTTACAGTTTGCTTTTCTCTTGACCTCTCTCTATTTTCAGTGTATCCGCCCCTTTTGACCATCGCTTTTATCCTTCGGTTCCCGAGGTGCTCCTTTCCGGGGTTTTCCTTATCAGGGAGGCCGATTTTTTTCAGGAGTTTAACGACCATGTCCAAGGCACTACGCTATTTGGGAGGGGTGCGGCCTGAGGCTGCAACCCATTTATTGGGATTTTACAAGGAAAGCGTCAAGGCGCTGGATGATAAAACCCGATTTTTGATCCAGATCGTCACCAAGGTGACTGTGGGTACCGAACGGGGGTTGCGTCAATATGCCCCGAAAGCGTTGAAAGCGGGTGCCACAAAAGATGAAATTCTCGATGCGGTGTTGATGGCTTTTCCCGCAGCAGGACTCAACAAGGTGCTGGACGCGTTGGAGGTGATGATTGATCTGGAGCTGCTGCCCGAGGCTCCCGGGGCAGATCAGGCTCCTGAAGTGGGTGAGCAGGATCTCGGGGCGCTGGCGGACTTTCCCTTGAAAAAGATGGAGTGCGCCAAAACCCAGGCGGGCAAATATATCGTCTATCGCACCAGCGCCGATTCAGCCCAGGTCTACGCCAGCCGCTGCCCCCACTCCAAGGCCAGCCTCTGCAAGGGGGTTGACCATGGGGACGCGGTGGAGTGTAAGGTGCACAACTGGGTGTTTGATCTGGAAACGGGGAAATGCCTGGAGCCCGATGCCGAAGACAAGCCCGGCATGGAAGCCCTCAATATCGACATTCGGGAGGGTCGGATCATCCTGCTCCCCTGATCCAAAAAACATCGGGTGGTGCACTGACAATCAAACGGTGCGCCACCCGTGGCATTCCAGGAGAGCATCCCCCCGCAAGAAGGGCTCAAACTCAGCGGCACACCATGGGACCGATGGGGCGACCTCCCAAAATGTGCACATGAATATGATACACCTCCTGCCCCCCATGGCTCTTGGTGTTGATCATGGTGCGATAGCCATCATCACTCACCCCCAACTCCCGCGCCACATGAGCCACCCGCTCCATCAAATGCCCCATCACCCCCCGATCCCCTTCACTGAGATCATCCAGGGTGGCAATATGCTGCCTCGGAATCACCAACACATGCACCGGCGCTTGGGGGTTGATGTCCTTGAAGGCATAAACCAATTCATCGGAATAGACCTCATCCGACGGAATCGTTCCCCCTGCGATTTTGCAGAATAGGCAGTTGTCACTCATGGTGGCCTCGTTTATCACCCGTTAGTTTTTTTGTCGCCGACACAACAACCACAATAAAAAAAACTCTGCTCAATGGAGAAGGCAACGCCCTCCCCTTCTGTCTCACGCTACTTCCCAAACCGCCCCGCAAGCTCCCCCAGCACTTTTTCCGGCGCAATCCCCTGCTCCGCCAGCATCACCAGGGTGTGAAACCATAGATCAGCGGTTTCGTGGATAACAGCTTCCGGATCGCCATTCTTGGCAGCAAGGATGGTCTCAACCGCCTCCTCCCCCACCTTTTGCAAAATCCGATCCCGACCCTTGGCGTAAAGCCCAGCCACATAAGAGCTTTCCGGATCAGCGTTTTTTCTCTCCAGCAACACCTGGTAGAGCGCTTCCAGAACGGTGGCGGCGGTGGGAGCCTGGGCGTTGGGATCGGGGGGACTCACTTGCCGTAAATCTCCTTGGGATCCTTCTCAGGGGCAGCGATTTCGTTCCAGCCCCCCTCCCCCGCTTCCAGATAGAAGCAGTTTTTCCGCCCGGTGTGACACGCCACCCCCAGCTGATCCACCAGCAACAGAATCGTATCCCGATCACAATCGGTCCGCACCGCTTTGACATGCTGCACGTGGCCGGAAGACTCCCCCTTTTTCCAAAACTTTTGTCGGCTTCGGGACCAATAGCAAGCCACCCCGGTTTTCAGGGTTTCCGCCAGAGAGTCCCGATTCATCCAAGCCATCATCAACACCTCTCCCGTATCGTGCTGCTGGGAAATGGCGGGGATGAGGCCTGCATCGTTATATTTCAGGGCGTCGAGATCAGGGGTTTGAGACATGGAAACAAGGGGCTCCTTCAGCCTAAAGGGAGGGGATCATGCAGAGGGGAAACAGTCTGTTTTTCGATATTTTATAAACGCACGACCACACCATGATCCCGCAGATATTCCTTCACCTGGGGAATGGAATAGGTTCTAAAATGGAAGATGGAAGCCGCCAGCACCGCATCGGCCCCCCCCTCCTTGAGGCCATCCACCATGTGATCCATGTTGCCCACCCCCCCCGAGGCAATCACCGGAATGGTGGTGGCTTCGGCAATGGCCCGGGTCAACACCAGATCATAGCCGATTTTGGTGCCGTCCCGATCCATGGAGGTGAGCAGGATCTCCCCCGCCCCGTACTCTTCCATCCGTTGCGCCCACCCCACCGCATCGATCCCAGTCGGTTTTCGGCCCCCATGGGTATAGATTTCCCAACGAACCGGCACCCCGTCAGCATCCTTTTCGACACACTTGGCATCGATGGCCACCACAATGCACTGCGCCCCAAACTGACTGGAGGCTTCTTTGACAAACTCCGGGCGAAACACCGCAGCGGTATTGATCCCGACTTTATCCGCCCCTGCCACGAGCAAATTTCGGATATCCTGATTCACCCGCACCCCACCCCCCACAGTCAGGGGGATGAACACCTGCTCGGCGGTTTGGCGCACCACCTCCAAAATGGTATCCCGCTCTTCATGGGAAGCGGTGATATCGAGAAAGGTCAGCTCGTCCGCCCCCTCTTCGTCATAGCGGCGGGCGGCCTCCACCGGATCCCCGGCATCGATCAGGCCTTCGAACTGGACCCCTTTGACCACCCGGCCACCACGAACGTCGAGACAGGGAATGATGCGTTTGGCTAACATGGCTGCTTTTTCCGAAAGAGAGGCTGGCCGATTGCCCAGCTGAACCCCCCTCCCCTTTTTGACTGGTTAGGAAAGAATATCCGCGACCGCTTTGACCGCTTCCTGAAAATCAAGCCGGCCATCGTAGAGCGCCTTACCGGTGATGGCCCCTGAAATTTTACCACCATTGGCGAAGGGGCCGGCATTTTTGGCCGAGGCTTTGATATCCTCCAGAGAGGAGATACCACCGGAAAGAATAATGGGAATCGAAACGGTCTCGGCCAAACTCCGGGTCGCTTCGATATTGGGACCACTCAGCGCCCCATCCCGACTGATATCGGTAAAAATAATCTCCGCAACCCCGGCATCCTCAAACTGCCGCGCCAGATCCACCGCAGCAATATTGGTCATCTCCGACCACCCCTGCACCGCCACCTTGCCATCCCGAGCATCGATCCCCACCGACACCCGCCCCGGATGCAAGCGACACGCCTCCCTCACCAAGCTGGGATCCTGGCAGGCGATGGTGCCCAAAATCACCCGAAAGATGCCCATTTCCAAGCACGTTTCGATGGTATCCAGATTGCGAATGCCCCCACCCAGCTGCATGGGAATATCCAACGCTGCCAAGATCGAGCGAATCGCCTCGGCATTGACGGGTTTGCCTGCAAAAGCGCCGTTGAGATCCACCACATGGAGCCGCTCACAGCCCAAACCCTGCCATTTGCCCGCCATCGCCCCCGGATCATCGGAATAGACCGTATCCTGGTTCATATCCCCCTGAAAAAGCCGCACACACTCGCCATCCTTAAGGTCGATGGCAGGGATCACAATCATGGATTTGTTTCCTCAAAATAAAGCCGTGCCCAAAATTCAGCGGAAGGCACTATGCAGAGGTGAAGATGTCCTGGATATCCTTAAAAAATCGATGGGGTGCTAGGGTTTCCAGGCGACAAAGTTTTCCAGCAGCTGCAAGCCATGTTTTTGGCTTTTTTCCGGGTGAAACTGGGTGGCAAACAGGTTATCCCTGGCGACGGCTGCGGTAAAGCGCAGACCATAATCGCTGGATCCCGCCACCACGCTCTCCTCACGGGATTGGGCATAAAAGGAGTGGACAAAATAGAAGAAAGATTCATCCGGCACCCCCTTCCACAAAGCGTGCTCCTGATCCTGGCGCAGCCGGTTCCACCCCATGTGGGGCACCTTCAGATGGCGTTGGGCATCTTCCGGATCCACCATATCCGTGGCAAAACCGGTCACATTTCCCGAAATCAGATCAAGCCCCGGATGAACCCCAAACTCATGGCTTTCGCTAAAGAGCAGCTGCATCCCCACGCAGATTCCCAGGAAGGGTCGTCCCGCGTCGATATGCTTTAAAATCGGCTCCACCAGACCGGTACTGATCAAATTGGCCCGGCAATCCGCAAACGCCCCCACCCCCGGCAACAGCAGATGGCCAGCCCTTTCCAAATCCGGTATTTCCGCACTCACCCGAACATCCCCCCCCACCGACTCCAAAGCCTTGGCGACAGAGCGGAGATTGCCGGAACCGTAATCGATGACAGTGATCATGATACTGCTGCTTCCTTAATCTGAAAGGGTGCCTTTGGTGCTGGGCACCGCGTCGCTCCCCTGATCGGGATCCTTGGCGCAGGCGACTCGCAACGCCCGGGCCAGAGCCTTGAAACAGGATTCGACGATATGGTGGGAGTTTTCGCCGTATAGATTTTCCACGTGGAGGGTCATGGCGCTGTTGGTGGCAAAGGCCCCGAACCACTCCTTGAAAAGCTCCGTATCCATCTCACCGACCTTGGGAGAGGGAAAAGAGACCTTCCAGCTCAGGTGTGGCCGGTTGGAAAGATCCAGCACCACCCGGGAGAGGGCTTCATCCAGGGGAACATAGGCCGAGCCAAAGCGCACAATCCCCCGTCGATCCCCCAAAGCCTGACGAAACGCCTGCCCCAAGGCAATCCCCACATCCTCCACCGTGTGGTGACCATCCACATGCAGATCCCCTTTGGCCGCCACCGTGATATCAAACAGACCGTGGCGGGCGATCTGCTGGAGCATGTGGTCGAGAAAACCGATGCCAGTCTCAATTTTTCCCTGTCCGCTCCCCTCCAAAACCACCTTAACCTTGATCTGGGTCTCCTGGGTGTTGCGGCTGATGGAACCTCTGCGCATCACACATCTCCTTTGAGACGGATATCAACACTCAACTTGTGGGCGGTGAGCCCTTCACTGGCAGCCAGGGTAGAGGCCGCAGGCCCGATCACTTTGAGGGAATCGGGCGTGCAGTGGATGAGGCTGGTGCGCTTGATAAAGTCATACACCCCGAGCGGGCTGGAAAAACGCGCCGTACCGGACGTGGGCAACACATGATTGGGACCCGCGACATAATCTCCCATCGCCTCCGGGGTATGGCGCCCCATGAATATCGCCCCAGCGTGGTGGATCAGCGGCAGGTAGCGTTCAGGATCCGTCAAAGCCAACTCCAGATGCTCAGGAGCCAATTGGGACGCCAGACGACACGCCTCTTCCAGATCAGAAGCCAAAATAATCGCCCCCCGGCTGGCAAGAGAGATCCGGCTGATAGCGCTACGGGAGAGAACTTTCAGATGCGCCTCCAGAGCCACTTCCACCGCATCGGCAAAATCGGCATCATCGGTGATCAAAACCGATTGGGCAATCTCATCGTGTTCCGCCTGGGAGAGCAGATCCGCCGCGATCCAGGCCGGGTCGTTCTCCTTGTCGGCAATCACCAAAATTTCCGAGGGACCGGCGATCATGTCGATCCCCACCTGACCAAACACCTGCCGCTTGGCGATGGCGACATAGATGTTGCCCGGCCCGACAATTTTATCCACCGAGGGAATGGTCGCCGTGCCATAGGCCATGGCGGCAATGGCTTGGGCTCCCCCCACCCGAAAGACCCGATCCACCCCCGATATTCTCGCCGCTGCCAGAATCAGGGGATTGGCCACCCCGTCTGGTGTCGGTACCGTCATGATCAGCTCTTCAACCCCCGCCACCTTCGCTGGAATGGCGTTCATCAACACCGAAGAGGGATAGGAGGCCAGCCCCCCCGGTACATAGAGCCCAGCCCTATCCAAAGCCGTGGTACGCTGCCCCAGGGTGGTGCCGGATTCATCCTGATATTGCTGCACCCCCATGGGCGGCATCTGCCATTCATGGTAGGAACGAATGCGCTTGGCGGCCAGTTCCAGAGCGGCCAACTCATCGTCAGGGGCCTGGGAGATGGCTTGGTCGATCTCGGCTTCGCTAAATTCCAGGGTTTCCGGGGTCAGCTCCAGACGATCAAAGCGCCGGGTCAGATCCACCAGCGCCCCATCCCCTTGATTGCGTATCCGGGCGACGATTTCAGAGACCCTTTTTTCCACCGCCACCAGGTTACCTTCATCCCAGTGGCAAAGACGATGAAAACGCTCTTTAAAATCGGCTTGGGTGGTGTCGAGACGGGAGATCAGAGAGTCGGCCATTGGCAGCACGCTTACGTCCTGGATTAGGAAGCTTAAGGGGTGTGACTATAAAATGGATGGCTTGTGGGATGATTGTGGCTGGAGCAGGGGCAGCGCTTCAAGTGCTTTTCGTCAACCACTCAGGCGGCTGATGTCAGCCCCCAGAGCCAGAAGTTTTTCCTCAATGCGCTCATAGCCCCGGTCGATATGGTAGACCCGGGAGATAAGGGTCTCCCCTTCGGCGGCCAAGCCTGCCAGCACGAGACAGGCGGAAGCTCTCAGATCGGTCGCCATGACGGGCGCTCCCCGCAATTTTTCCACGCCCCGCACCACAGCGGTGTTGCCGTGCAGGGCGATATCCGCTCCCAAACGCCGCAGCTCCGAAACATGCATGAAGCGATTTTCGAAGATGGTTTCGGTGACGACACCCGTTCCCTCACTCAAGCTGATCAACACCAGCATTTGGGCTTGAAGGTCGGTGGGAAAGCCTGGATAGGGGCGGGTTTTCAGGTCAAACGCCTTCAAACGCCCAGAGCCACGAATCAGGATGGAGTCGTCGTTTTCCTCGATTTCGACCCCAGCCTGGCGGAGCTTACTGGTAGTGGTCTGCAAAACCCGGGGATCGGTATTAATAAGGTTGATCTCCCCTTCGGTAATGGCAGCGGCCACCATGAAGGTGCCGGTTTCGATACGGTCGGGCAGAATGTGATGCTTGGCGCCGTGGAGTTTATCAACGCCATCGATGGTGATGGTATTGGTACCAGCCCCGGAGATGCGCGCGCCCATTTTGGTGAGGCAGTCGGCCAGATCCACCACTTCGGGCTCACAAGCGGCGTTGCGCAGGGTGGTGCGACCTTCGGCCAGGGTGGCGGCCATCAACAGGTTTTCGGTGCCGGTGACGGTGACCATATCAAAAACGATGGTGGCCCCCTTCAAGCGCTTGGCCGTCACCCGGATGTAGCCGTCGGTGAGTTCCACCTTGGCCCCCATGGCTTCGAGACCGCGCAGGTGGAAATTGACTGGACGAGAGCCGATGGCGCAACCGCCGGGCATGGAGATTTCCGCCACGCCGAAGCGGGCGACCAGTGGGCCCATGACGAGGATGGAGGCGCGCATGGTGCTGACGAGGCTGTAGGGGGCGCAAAAGTTGTGGATGTTGCCACAATCGATGGCGACGCCGAGTTTTTCGTCGATGGTGATGGCGGCACCGTGCTGCCCCAGCAGCTCCAACATGGTGGTGACATCCCGCAGGTGGGGGATATTGGAGAGGCTGAGTGTTTCGCCTGTCAGGAGGGAGGCTGCCAGAGATGGCAGTGTGGCGTTTTTAGCCCCACTGATGGGAATGGTACCGTTGAGGGGTTTACCGCCGCGCACGAGGATTTTGTCCATGGGCCAAAGGTCATAACAGGAAACCCCCTAGAGAGCAAGCTTAAGTTCAGATTTTCCGATTGATTTTTCCTCTCTGCCCATGCTATAAGTTTAGTGGTGTTCCCATTGAAAATGGGGATGCATCCTTAGAAAATAGGGGATGCATCTTTATGAAAATGGCTTCGAAAATGGGGGTGAAACGGCTTCGACGGGGTATGGAAAGGCCTCTGAGGCGACCCGGCATGGTACCGCCGTAACGGACCATCGCACACAAGTGCCAATGACGAGCATTACGCTCCGGCTCTCGCAGCAGCTTAAA
>JADFZT010000102.1 GCA_015232395.1 Magnetococcales bacterium
CCATTCTGGCGTGGAAAAATCGTGTCAAGAAATATCGTGCTGCCACCTCATTTTTTTTGGGGGGGCGAGCAGTTACGCAAAATCAAAAGATAAGATCAAGATCAAGATCAAGATCAAAAGATAAGATCAAGATCAAAAGATAAGATCAAGATCAAAAGATAAATTCAAGATCAAGATCAAAGGAAAGACCTTGGGGGGAAAGAATTCCCCCCAAATCCCCCCATCTTTTTTTTTAATAGTTTAAATTCAAAATCAGGTTGGAGGCTTTTTTTTGGGATTTGGGGGAATCATCTCTTCATCATCATCGAACAAAATCCGATGCCTCGGACCCTCCAAATCTTCAAACTGCCCCCCCTTGATCGCCCAAACCAATAAACCCAAACCAACAACCCCCAGAAAAAGAGCCAAGGGAATCAATAAATAGAGAGTGTCCATATCACCTCTTCTTCAATCGCAAAGCATTGCCTACCACAACAAGACTCGAAAGAGGCATCGCAATGGCTGCAAAAAGGGGAGATACCTGACCACTGGCCGCCAACGGCAACGCAATGACATTGTAAATCAACGAAATGGCAAAGTTTTGCCGAACAATCCCCATGGTCTGCCGGGAAAGCTCCAAAATTCTGGGTATCGAAGCCAATCGACGGTTGAGAAATACCACATCCGCCGCCGCCACCGAAATATCCGAAGCATTCTGCACCACCATGGAAACATATGCCCGGGCCAACGCTGGCGCATCATTCACCCCATCCCCCACCATGGCGGTTTTTTCACCCCCAGCCTCCCGCCGGCGGATCTCCTGCTCCTTCCCCTCAGGCTTCAATTCACCCAACCAACCCGACGCAGTCACCTCTTTAGCCACATGGGCCACCACCGCATTACGATCCCCTGAAAGAATGTGGCAGGGAAGCGCCAACTGCCTCACCCGATTCAAAGCCCCATGAGCATCCTCCTTGAGGGCATCCGCAACCCCAATGAACCCCAGGAGCTTTTCATCATCCCCACAGGCGATCCAAGTGAGGGGCTGAGATATCTCCCCGGGAATGGAGGCGGCATCATCCGGATGGTGTTCCGCTACGAAGGCAGGCCGCCCCACCCGATAACGCACCCCATCAATAACCGCTTCAACCCCCAATCCCGGATAGTTGCGGAAATCTTTAACGCCCTCTACCAAAGGAATCTTCTTTTCCCGGGCCACCCCCACCACAGCACTCGCCAGAGGATGTTCCGAGCGGTTTTCCAGGGTAGCGGCGATGGAGAGCCATCTCTCCTGTGACATCTGCGCAACCGATTCAATTCGGGTGACCTTGGGGGTTCCCCGGGTGAGAGTGCCGGTTTTGTCGACAATGAGGGTGGTGATGTGGGTTAAACGCTCCAGGGTTTCTCCGCTGCGAACCAAAATCCCCTCCTTGGCAGCCAAACCGGTGGCGACGATAATGGCTGCCGGGGTAGCCAGACCCAAGGCACAGGGGCAGGAGATGATCAGCAAGGCGACACTGTTTTCCAACGCCTGAGAAGGATCCACCCGGAGCCAATACCAAAGGGTAGCGGCTGCCAAAAACAAAATCGCCCCGACAAACACCCCGGCCACCCGATCTGCCAACCCCTGAATGGGGGTGCGTTCCGATTGAGCCTGCTCCACCAAACGCACGATACGAGCCAGAGCCGCATCCTCACCCACCCGGGTCGCGGTAATTTCCAGTGCGCCATCCAGATTTTGGCTGCCTCCCGAAACCCCCTCCCCCACCCCTTTGCCCACAGGAATGGACTCTCCGGTCAACATCGACTCATCCACCGATGAGCGCCCCTCACACACCACCCCATCCACCGGAATGGTCTCCCCCGGGCGCACCACCACCCGATCCCCAGCCACCACCTCCCGAATGGGCAGGTTCAAGGTTTTGCCCCCACGGATGACGTTGGCGGTACGCGGGGTGAGATCGAGAAGTCGCTCGGTGGCCGCTGCAGCCCGCTTGCGCCCCCCAGACTCCAGATAACGACCTACAAGGAGGATAAATACGAAGAGCGCCACCGAATCAAAGTAGACCTCCCCCTCCCCGGTCAACGTTCCCCAAAGGGAATAGCTGAAGGTGGCTGCCGCTCCCAGAGCAATGGGAAAATCCATGCTCAAGCGACCCACTCTGAGACTGTTCCACGCCCCCCGAAAAAAGATCGATCCCCCATAAAAAACCGCTGGAATGGCCAAAAAGAGGGAGACCCAATGGAAATAGCTGCGAAATTCCTGGGTCATGCCGCCAAAAGCCCCGGCATAGAGAGCAAAGGAGAAGAGCATGATGTTGCCCGCTCCAAACCCCGCCACCCCCAAACGCAACAACATCGCCCGATCCCGCTTGCGATGGCGCTCCTCCACCCGATCCGGGTCATAGGGTTCGGCGCGATAGCCGATGCGGGCGATGGTGGCGATGATTTCCGAAAGGGTGGTGAGGTCCGGATTCCAGCGCACCTGGGCTCGGTGAGTGGAAAAATTGACCCGGGCACTCACCACCCCAGGGAGCCCGCCGAGAATTTTTTCGTTGAGCCAGACACACGCCACACAGTGAAGCCCTTCCAAAATCAGATGGACTTCCAGATCTCCCTCCACCTGGCGGACCAGGCGTTTTTGATATTCCGGATCATCAAAAACAGTGGTGGTGGATATTTCATCCCCTTCCGGGCGGCCACCGGTCAGGCTATCCCGTCGGCGATAAAATTCCATCAACCCCGCCCCCTGGATAATGCGATAAGCAGCCAGGCAGCCGGTGCAGCAAAAGTGCAAAAGCGCCCCCTCACCCCCATGGGTAATGGGCTCCCCCTTAGGCAGGGGCAATCCGCAGTGGAAGCAGTCGGAAGTGTGTGGGATCGCGTTAGGCAAAAGAGACAAACCGGGTTTAATGGAAGAAAGAGGGGGTGACGGGAATCATTTGGCGCGACATCAACGCAACCAAAAACAGCGATACCGGATAAGATGCCAAACGCCAGCCATCATATCCGGCTGTGAGGTGAGAGAAAACCTATCCGAACGTGAGAGAGACCCTGGTTCCCAGTGCGTTGGCAATCCGTTGCAACAGGTCAACCCCCACAGACATGTCGGCATGTTCAATTCGGGAGATGATCCGTTGTGTGGTCTGAGCCTTTTGAGCCAACTTGGCCTGACTCATTTTCAAGGCCTTGCGCTTGGCATGAATCGCCTGGGCAATTTCTATCTTCAGAGAGGTCTCCTCAAAGGATTTCCGACACTCAGGATCCTGCAACCAGGCGTTAAAAGAGGATTCGGCCTCTACCAGGTGCGCACTCTGTTGGTGGGCAGCGTCATCGTTTGGTTTCATGGCTATGCGTCGTCTGTTCGGTGTGGGTGAGATAACGCTTGTAGGCGATTTCAATTTCCTTTTTGGGTGTTGCCTCTCCTTCCCGTTTGGTAAAGCCATGCAGGAGAAGGATCGAATTTTTCAAGCGAATCTTGATGATCACCCGGTGAAGTTTTTTGGATTCCTTGACCCGGACTTCTTCGAGGGGATAGCCGTGAAGTTTCCGAAATGGAATCCCTTCGATTTTCCCCTCATTTTCTTTCAAGTGTGTTAAATAAGCGAAAAATCGACCGCGCAGTTTAGCGGACAGGCCTTCCAAAAAATGTTTGACGGGAATCTGACCGTCGGATTCCCTGTAATAATAGATACGCATGACCCTACAAACATTCTATACCCTTTTGGGTATGAAATCAAGAAAAGGTCACCCAGATCACTCCGCAGCCGGATCGTTCAGCTCTTCGAGCATTTTGGGTTGGGTTTTCAGTAGAATATAGGTCAGGGGCAGGAGGTGGACGATTAACATGAGGCCGATCACCACATCCCCCAACGACCAGATGAAGGCGACGGGAAAGAAGGGGCCACAAAAGGTGATGCCCGCAAAAAACCAGCGATAGTTGCGGACATTTTTGCCACCAAGATAGACATAACAGCGCTCGGAAAAGTGCGCCCAGCTGATGATGGTGGTGAAGGCAAAAAGTGCCAGGCAGAAAAAGATCAACCAGCGCCCCACCACCCCCAGGCCGGTCTGAAAAGCGGTCAGGGTCAGATAAGCCCCGGTCAGCTCTTCCCAGTTGCCCAGGGAAAGGATCACCAGCCCCGTCACCGTACAGACGATGAGGCCATCCACCAGGGGTACCATCGCCGCCATATAGGCGCCCTTGGCAGGATGATCTTCGTTGGCACCGTGGAGAAACGGGGCCACCCCCATCCCGGCAAAGTGGGAAAAAACCCCTCGGGAAACCCCAAACTGCATCGCCTGCATCACCGTAAAACCCACCGCCCCCCCGGTCATGGCGTAGGGTTGAAAGGCCGACTGTACCACCCAGCGGATGGCATCGAAGGTGTCCAGAGGATGGGAGCCCAGCACGATGATGCCGCCAACGACATAAGCCAGTACCATCCACGGAGCGCTGGCGACACTGAAATCAACGATGGAGCGAATCCCCCCCACCACCACCGTAGCGACAGCGGCGAAGAGGATCAGGGCGACCAAAATTTCCGCCAGACCCAGCTCGTTGGTCACCGCATGGGAGACCGAGTTGGCTTGAATCAGATTGGCGCTCACCAAGCCGTGGAAGAGGATCAAACCCGCCAGCCATGGGGCCAGGCGGGGCCAGGTGTCGCCGGTAAACTTGACCAGATAGGCCATGGGGGTGGCGTAGAGGGGGGATTGGGTATCTTTAGGTCCGTGGCGGATGGCCAGATAGGTGGAGCACATGCGAAAAGCAGCCCCCAGCAGCGCCGAAACCCAGATCCAGAAGAGCGCCCCCGGTCCCCCCAGGTGAATCGCCGTGGCGACCCCCGCCAGATTGCCCACCCCGATTCCCGCTGCGAGAGCGGCAATAAAGGCCTTGGTGTGGGGAATGTTTTTTTCGGTATGATCCGGCTCCCGAAAGCGCCAAATTTTTTTCAGCATGTACCAGGAGCGGGTAAGGGAGATTCCCCGGATCATCACCAAAAAGAGGAGGCCCAGCTCAATATAGATGAGGCTCAGGAAGGGATTCCAAAGCCAGGCTGCTATCGTATCCATGAATGACAAAGCCAGTCACCTCTTTGGGATTCCCCCCGGCTCACCATGGGGTATCATGCAAAGGTTCGGAGTGTTTACTGTGTTTTGGATAGTGACGAACCGTAAATATTAGCATGTCACATGCCATGTGACACGGAACTGACCCATCTTGAAGGGATTCCTTCTGGCGATAGCTGGTCTTTATCCATTTTGACCCCCATTATCCTAAATCCGGCAGTTGAGCATGAGCGCTTCTGACACCAGCTTTTCTGGATCCATTCAGCTATGCTTGGGCTCGTTTTGGGAAGATGGAATCAGGATGTTCAAGAATTTATTCCAGGGAGGAATCAGCAGCTGATGGCAGACCTTTTGGTGGATCTGGCCTTTGTATTTGGTGCGGGGGTGCTGGCTACCGGCCACTGTGCGGGGATGTGCGGTGGTTTGATAACGGCCTATTCCCTACGCTCTGGGGAGGCGTGCCGGGGGCTTTCTCCTCTCCATGGCAAGCGTTTGCTACCCCATCTGCTCTATAACGCCGGGCGGGTGGGGAGTTATGTCCTTTTGGGGGGCATCATCGGATGGGTGGGCTCCTTCATTGAGGTGGGGAGCACTCTTGCGGGGCTGAAGGGTGTGCCCCATCTGCTGTTTGGCAGCGCGATGATTCTTTTTGGCCTGGATGCTTTGGGTGTGATGCCGCTCCTGGGAGGACAAGCTGGCTCCAAGGGGGGGGCTGGTGGGTGGATCTTGGCTCGGGCTGGAAAACTATTGGGGGATCATGGCTCTTCCCGGGTGTTTGCCTTGGGAATGCTGACAGCCCTCCTCCCCTGTTCTCTCCACTGGGCCTTTCAAGCCAAAGCCGCGGCGACGGGTTCGGTGTGGGGGGGGATGGGGGTGATGCTGGCCTTTGGCCTGGGCACCATGGGGCCTTTGATGGGGCTGGGGCTTTTTGCATCAGCTCTGGGTGTGACCTCCCGACGCTGGCTGATGTGGGGGGCTGGCGTGACGGTCCTGGTGATGGGGGGGATGGTGCTGCGGCGGGGGATCATGCTCTTTTGAGTTCTGGGGGGTGCTCTGTTGAATCCTGACGAAACTCAGCTCTTTTTGAATATCCCGTGGATGACGTGGTAGCTCACGGAAAAACCATCGGCCCCCTCCAGATCCCGTAACAGGCTACGCAGGGCTCCCGGGGAGAGGGGGCGATAATCAGGCGCTGGGGTCTGGGCGCCGATGCGTTTGAGATCCCGCAAAAATTCAGCTCCGGAAGGGTGGCGAACCGTAAACCACTCCTCCTCCATCTCTCCCACCCCTCCCCCGGGCCAGATTTCGGGCCATTGGGCGGCGCTTGGGTAGATGGGCGTGCCTTTGGGCAATCCGGCCCGTTCACACGCTCCATGCCACTCCTGAAAGGTGCCGGATCCCAGAGTGGCGAAGGCGAGACACCCTCCGGGTTCAAGATGTGCCGTCAAGCGGCTCAAGCTCTGTTTCAAGTCGGCAAACCACTGAAAAGCCATACTCCCGGCGATCAGATCAAACCGCTCTTCCAGCGCCGGGTTGGAGCCATCCATCACCGCAAAACGGTGGCTGGCTGATCGATTCCCACTCTCCAGATGTTGCCGGCAGCGGGCTACCATGGCCGGAGCAATATCGGTAAAGAGAAAGCGGCCCTCAGGATAGCGCTTCACCATCACTTCGCTTAAAAAACCCGAACCACACCCCACCTCCAGCACCTTGGGCCGGGAGGGGGCGCGCCATTTGGCCAGGCGATCATCCAGAGACCGGGCGATCAGACGCTGTACCCTGGCCCGTTGGTGATAGCTGTCGGCCTGATCAAAAGCGTGGGCAATGGTGTGGGTCCGATCCATCTGTTTGGCGATATCGCTCCCCTGATCGCCCAGCCCCTCGGGTTCCGACACCTCTGCTCTGGACTCTTCCTCAGAAACATCGATGACACGGGCAGCCGTCATTCCCTCCCCTCCCCTTGAATCCCAGCCAAAAAACCACTGAGCTGTTCACCACACCACGCAGTGCGGGTGAGAGGGAGCAGATGGCCGCCACTCTGGGACCAGATGAGCTTCGATGGTGATTGGGCTCCAAAGGATTGCCGGGTGAGGGCGGGGGGAACGATGGCGTCGTCTTGACCTGCCAGCCCCAACCACGGCCCCGACCATTGATTGAAACGCTCCCGTTCATCCCAGTTGGCCAAGCCGTCGAGTCCCGCCTGTAACGGCCCGACCTGCAACCCGCCCAGCCCCATACCCCGGGTGATCGGTGGCAGACCGCTCTGCTGGCGAAAATCCCCCAACACCCCTTGGGGGTCGTGACTGAGGCGGCTCTGCATCTGTTTGATGATTCGGGGGGAGATACCCGCTTTAAAATCCCGGCTCCGGGAAAAACGACTAAAGCCGTTGATGCTCACCAGCCCGAGGCAATTCGCCGGAGTGAGGGTAGGTTCAGCGGCACTTTCAGAGGCTCTCAGTTGCCTTAAAAGCCAGAGAAAACCCATGGAGTGACCGATGCCGATGAAAGGCTCATGGGGATCAATGGGCAGCTGCATCCGCCCGGAAAAGCCCAGATCCACCAACCGACAGCGCTCCGGCCCCAGCAAGGCGCTCAAGGGTCGCCAAAAGCCCGGCCCAAAGCCCCAGCCGTGGACCATCAACAGGAGGGGCTGTTTCATGGAGAACGCCCAGAGATGCTCAGAGGATGAAGCCGAGAGACGGACATCAAAGGGGTTCTCATCAAAAAGGTGGGCATCAAAAAGGTGGGCATCAAAAAGGTGGATATCAAAAAAGTGGATATCAAAAAGGTCGGCATCAGGAAAATTTCCGCCACAGCTGGGGAATCGTTTCCAGGAGAAATTCAATCGCCTCCTCATCGTGGAGAGCACTCAAGGTAAAGCGCATGCGACTGCTTCCCGGAGGCACCGTGGGGGGACGAATCGCCACAGCCAGCCCGCCAGCGGCTTCGAAGGCCCGGCTGATCTCCAAAGCTTTTTCAGCCTCTCCCACCAGCATGGGGATAATCTGGGTAGAGGAAGCCCCGGTATCGATACCCGCAGCCTGGAAAACCTGCCGCACCCGCTGGGCGTTGGCGAGCAAGCGTTCACGCTCCAAATCCAGCGTCGGCAACAGCTCCAGCGCCGCATACATCGCCCCCAACACCCCTGGCGGCAAGGCCGTGGCATAGATAAACCCCCCTGCCCGATTGATCAGATATTCCCTCAAGCCTTGATCACACGCCACATAGGCCCCAAACCCCCCCAACCCTTTGCTGAAGGTGCCCATCACCAGATCCACTTCCCCCGGCACCCGGGCCGAGAGCCCAAACCCTTCTGGCCCCAACACCCCCGTGGCGTGGGCTTCATCCAGATAGAGAAAGGCCCCAAAACGATTTTTAAGGGACACCAAGGCGGTCACATCCACCTGATCCCCATCCATGGAAAAAACCGACTCAGAGAGAATAAACCGGGGGCCGGGGCTTGCCTGGTGCTTGTTGAGCAGGGTTTCCAGATGGTTTAAATCGTTGTGCCGGTAACGGATTTGCCGCACTCCAGCCGCCTGGCAGCCGTGATGGATGGAAGCGTGGTTCAGGCGGTCGGAAAAAACCAGGGGTGTGGCCCCCAAAATTTCCCGGTCGAGGAGAGCTGGCAGGATGGCGGCATTGGCTTGAAAGCCGGAGTTGAACACCAGGGCGGTTGCGGTTTTTTTGCCCCGGGCCACACGGGATTCCACTTGGCCAAAAAGATCCAGATCCCCACACACCAGCCGGGAAGCTGTCGAGCCGCACCCCCACTCCCGGGTCCACGCCTGAGCCTGGGCTATCAATGCCGGATGGGTGGCCAGCCCCAGATAGTCGTTGGAGGAAAAATTGCGCAACCGCCCCCCGTCCCGTTCAATCCATCCACCCTGAGCCCGCCCCACGGGACGCAAAACACGCAAACCACCCGCGTCGGCGCGCTGGCGGCAAAATCGGGCATAACGGGCAGCAGGTGTCTCGTCGGCAAGGGACATGGCGTCGGCATCAAGCCAGTTGGGTAAACCATCAGGTTGAAAGAAAGGTTTACTATCGGATCAAGGGAGTGGCGTCAAGAACTATCAGCCCGGGAGTGGGGGTTGGAAGGTTTGAGCAGGCCAAAAAAAATGTGGATGGATGGCCTTGGCGGCTCTATTTGGGGCTCTGGGTGAGGTAGCGGCCACACTCTCAAGGGGGTGGACACCCAAGGAGATGATCACCACCGTTGAGCGACCCCATCCGGGGAAGATGAGGCTGCTTTCAGATCTGATTTCAGGGGGGGTGTGATTCGATCAGAGGGCCTTTTTCAGGGATTGTTCGATTTTGTTGGACATGGAGGAGATTTCGTTGATAACCCGGTCGATGTCTCCAGCCAGATTACGGGCGACGCGGGCAGTGCTTTTCACTTCACCCGCCACCACCGCGAATCCCTTGCCAAACTCACCAGCCCGGGAAGCCTGGATACCGGCATTGATGGCCAGCACCTCCAGTTCGTTGGAAATTTTTTCGATGACGTGGAGGGTTTTGGACACGTCACGGGTGTTGGAGTCGATCTCTTTGCGGACGTTGGAAAGATCGGCGAACACCTGTTTGTAGGTAGAGCCGTGCTGTTCCTTGAAGATTTCCCGCATTAAAAAGGCCGCCTGCCCGGGGACGACGGGGGTTTGGTTGTTGAGCAGAGAGATGCGTTGGGGCGTGTCCGGGGATTGGGTGGCATCAAAGATATAATCCACCGGCATGCTGTTGAGGGCCATCTCCAGGTTGGTCAGGGTTTTGATACCCATGCCCTGTGCCTGGGACAAGGCCGGGGCGTCCGGGTCTTCGTCCACCAGAAAGATGACTTCTATATCATCACCCCGGGAGAGAATTTGCAGCAGTTCCCCGCCGATATCCCCTCCGCCAATGATGCCTACTTTTTTACCGCCCTGACTGGCTGTCATCCTCTCGAACCTCCGGTTTGTGGCCTATGCCCGGAATGTCGTCCATCTCCAACTGGCCCTACAAAAAAACATTTTCTGGCCCGGAGTGGCGTCATAACTGAATTATCAGGAAAAAACGGTATTGATGCTGCCAGCCGTTGGATTCCCTGTAGGGGTTTGGTTGATCTTTGTGAAGCGGGCGTTCGGACTATTATGCCCCTCAATTGCAAAAAGTCGACCCAAACTGGGCCAGTATAGCTCTCTTCACGCCTTAAGTCCGGGCCTTTTTTCCAGGGAGTTCAACTCCGCCTGGTTCCCTGACGTGGGGCTGGAGCAAACATGGCTTTATTTTCTGGCCACGGGCTTAGGCACCCCTTCATGAACTTATTGATAATATTGGAATAAGTTCACACAAAAAGAACGCTTCCCCTCTTTCTCGGATCCTTTTTTTTATACGTCCAACCCGGTTTTTAATCATTTCATGGCCATTCATTGCCTCAAAGTGACGAGGTTCCTTTATCAGGCAAGGGAGTGGCATTAACCGGTCAGTCACCCCCTCCGAAGCCACTGCTGCACCCCATCATCTTGAATTTTTTGGCAAGCCGCTTTAACTTGTATGCCATGAAATCGGTGCTGGCGATATTCTTTAAATTGGTCTCAACTTTAACAGGATGGCGTGTTTTTTTGAAATATGGCAAAACAATTGCATCACCACCTGTTGGCTCAAACCCGCTTTATATAGAAAATCCATCTGAAAAGAACAGAGCCAATAACGGGATGCACCCCATTTCCAGGTCACTCTCCGACGGCTCCTGTATATAGCCCGAAGAGTTAAGGATTTTACGGATTTTTTCAAGCTTTTCTCAAGACAAAAGCTTGAGGGCAATAAATGGATTCAATCTGGCTTGAACCACCGCTGTTGCGTTTAAGAAAGAACAGGAAAATCATGGCTGAGACCACCAATCAATCCGATCCACTCCAGGAATTGCGAGCGCTGGCCAGCAAAAAGGCCGATTCCGGCAAAAAATCCGGCTCCAAGGCCGATTCCAAGGAGGAGTATAAAGAGATCCTGAATCAAGCGGTGGCGTTGCTTCCTGATATTCTCAAGACTGAACGCTGTTCCATTTTTATCCACGACCCCAAGCACCAGCGGGCCTGGCTGCAAAGCGGTACCGGATTGATCGAAAAAGAGCTGGATATTCCCCTGCAGCGCTCCATCACCGGGGAGGTGGTCATCACTGGCCAGCCGTTGATTGTCAACGATATGCGCCACCGGGACGGTGTTCACCGGGATGTGGACCAGATGACCGGCTACAACACCCGAAACGTCCTCTGCGTGCCCATCAAAAATCGCGATGGAAACAAAGTTCGAGGAACCCTGCAGGTGATCAACAAGCTGAACAATAAAAGCTTCAACCTGGAGGATCAAAGCCTTTTGGAGCGTGCAGCCACCCTTTTGCGCACAGCCACCCGAACCGCCTATCTCTCCCAAGGAGGGGTGAGGCGCTCCTCCCGGTCCGGCTCCAAAGCGTTAGCGGACAAACTGAAAAAGCTATTGCCCGATATGTCGTGAAAAAATATCAATACTCAAAAATCACGATCAACCCAACCAGCCTGCAGGCCCTTTTCCCGGATTGGCCGCCAGGCCAAAATAACCCCCTTTTTTTCCGGGAAGGCTCAAGGATTCAGTCATGGCTGAAAACAGAGGACTCCACCCCATACTGGACGGCATACAATCCAAGCTTGATGCCATCGAACAGCGCCAGTGGCACCACACCCGCCAGATGCGCAGCCTGGATGAGCACCTGATCCAGGCAGGGGAAATCTCTCCCCCAACCCCTGGCCACAGCTCTGCCGACCTGACCCTCTCGGCCTGTGTCCGGCTCATCAAAGCCCGTTTTCAGACCAGCTGATGAAAAAAAAACGCGGTAAACTTTTAGGCGACGCCCTCAGAGGGGATTTCGTGACCAGCGGTCTCACCCTGGCAGAGGCTGCCAGCCATCAGGGGGTCTCCCTGGAAACCGCCAAGCGCTGGAAAAGAGAGGCCAAAAAAGCCGGGGACGACTGGGAAGCGGCACGGATCAAAGGGGTGGCCTGCACCAAAACATCCCGAGCGGCCTCTTCGCCAAAGCCCCAAAAAAAACCAGGCTCATCCCTGAGCGGCCGTGTGGCCATGGGGAAGGCTGCTGGCAACCGGGGTAGCCAATGGCTTGCCGGCGAGCGGCGGGATTATCTGGTGGAACGCCTTCTGGAGGATTATCTACAGCTCCACCTGGAAGCTGTGGAAGCGGTACAGGATCAAGTGGAAGATCCTTTGGGGCGGGTAGATGCCCTGGCCCGTCTCTCCCAGGCCTTGGACCGCACCCTGCGCTCATTGGGCCGGGCAAGTCCTGAACTCTCCCGGTTGGCAGTGGCCAAGGCCATTTTGGAAAAACAGGCCGAATTCGTCAAACTCCGTTTTCCCAACCATATGCCCGCCTTTCTGGAGGTGCTGGAGCCCTTTGGCGACGAACTGGCCCAAAGCCTCAACAGCTGATCATCCTTCTTGAAGTCCTGCCATTTTTCATACCCCCCCTCGGAGTAACTGCTCTCCCCCTATTTGATTTTGCCAGCCAAAGCGATTTGAATGGCGATCAATGGGTTGACTCCCTGTTGAC